>JALSIL010000237.1 GCA_026990095.1 Lysobacterales bacterium | reverse complement strand
TTGTGCTCATTTATTCTTCTGCTTATAAAGTTGTTAGAAACCTTATAATACAACGAGTTAAGTTTGAACTCGTATCCTTTTTTTACTCACATAAGCGGTGAAGAGCCAAACGAATTGAAACATTCATCATTAAATCAATAACTTAAATAGACAATTCAAGTCCACCCATACCACCATTTTTTAGCCCGTATGGGCTCATAAATTCCTCTACTCGAAACTAAAAAATACTTATTTATAATTCATAAACTCGCATTTTGTTAGTATCGATTAGAGAAATTTCTAAACTCATCTGGACTAAAAAACCTCGTCTTAAATATAAAAAATCGATGGGCATGGCCCATCCTACAATAATATAATTGTAGGATGAATCGTTATTTAACTACTCACCATTTAATGTCACGCCTTTATAAACTTGCTTGGTCATTTTTTCGGTGGTGATAAAGCCCCAGCTCCATGATTGGTATTTAGCCAATGGATTGAGTTCGAGGATTTGTTCTTGTGTTTTGCCTTCATCAACTAGTTTACCAATTATTGCACGGGCATCTTCTAGCATAGCGATTGAGTTTTCTAAGTCTTTTTTGTTGGCAAGAACACCGTGTCCTGGGATGATTTTTGTGTTTTCATCGACCAATCCAAGAACTGTTTTTTGTGCTTCGATGTATCCATCTAATGAACCTCCACTACCAAAATCCATGTAAGGAAATATTTTATTAAATAAGGTATCGCCCATGTGGATGACATTAACATTGGTAAAATGCACCGCGGCATCGCCATCGGTGTGTGCATGGGGAAGGTGGAAAACATGAGCATCCATTCCATTTAAATGAAAGTCCATTGATTCAGAAAAAGTTATAACGGGTAAGGCTTCTTTGGGCGCATCCAATTTCTTGCCATCAGAACCTTGTACACCTTTGGTGAGTAAATGCCTGCGCATATTGTTTTGTGCCACAATCCAAGCGCCTTTTTTGCCCATGAAGGCATTGTTGCCAGTATGATCGCCATGAACATGAGTATTAATCAAAAAATCAATGGATTTTGGAGTTATATTGGCTAGCGCTTTATTCATTATATCTAAGGTCGATGGCATGGCATCATCGATAAGAACAACGCCATCATCGCCTACCGAAATAGCCAAGTTTCCACCGGTAAATCCACCTACTCCGATAAGCATATAAAGATTATCTGCAACCTTGATGGAATCCCAACTCATTGCCTTTTGCGACTCTTTTGCTGTTACGCTAAATGCTATAAAAATTAAAAATGCAACAACTTTAACTGTATTCATAATAAGCCTCACTATTTGTTTTGTTGTATTCTAGCATAATACGCATCAGAAAATTCTTGCAATTTATCCTCTTCTATCGCTTGACGAATGTGTTGCATTAAATCTTGGTAAAAGTAGAGGTTATGAATCGTATTTAAATGCGAACCTAGTATTTCTTTGCATTTATCCAAATGACGTAAGTACGCACGAGAATAATTTTTACACGTATAACAACCGCAGTTTTCATCCAATGGTTTTGTGTCGTATTGGTGTTTCTGGTTGCGAATTTTGACAACACCATCCCATGTGAATAAATGACCGTTGCGGGCATTACGTGTTGGCATAACGCAATCAAACATATCAACGCCCAATTTAACGGCTTCTATAATATCCTCAGGCTTGCCCACACCCATCAAATAACGCGGTTTATCATCAGGCAATAACGGCGTGGTTGTTTTTAACACTTGTTCGCGTAAATCTTTGGGTTCACCAACCGACAACCCACCGATGGCAAAGCCATGAAAACCAATTTCTTTCAACCCTTGAGCCGATTCTTTGCGAAGTTCATCGTGCATGCCACCTTGGACTATACCGAATAAGGCATTGGAATTTTTGTTAGCAACAAAGGCCTGTTTTGAACGCTTTGCCCAACGCAAGGATAAGCGCATGGATTCTGCCGCTGTCTTTTCATCAGCAGGATAAGGCGTACATTCATCAAATATCATGACAATGTCTGACCCTAATTTAGTCTGAACCGCCATGGACTCCTCTGGTCCCATAAAGACTTTAGAACCATCCACTGGTGAGGCAAATTTTACGCCTTTTTCAGTAATTTTACGGTTTTTTGCTAAGGAAAAAACCTGAAATCCACCCGAATCAGTCAAGATAGGCTTATCCCAATGCATAAAATCATGCAAATCTCCGTGTTTTTCAATTACCTCTGTTCCCGGACGCAACATCAAGTGAAAGGTATTGCCCAATATAATCTCAGCACCCGTGGCCTTGACATCTTCTGGAGTCATGCCTTTGACCGTTCCGTAAGTACCAACTGGCATAAAACAAGGCGTTTGCACCGTGCCTCTATCAAAAGTTAAGTGCCCTCTTCTGGCGGGGGGGATTTTTTTATCAATTTTTGCTAGGGTAAATTTCATAGTTTATTTTATTTTTTTCAGCCGTTGATTTTAACTGATTAGAGTCTAATAACTGCATTATTTTTCTAATTTCTCGGTGATTTTAGGTTGGTTTATACTCGTTACCCTTTATAGTTTTTTCCAAACCGTCATTTGTGCGATTGTCAACTGGTGCTTCCTCCTTGTTTCTCGAATAACAAAAGGCACATCGTGTTTTTCGACAAATTCAAAATCTTCATCCAAACATTCGTGCAAGCCATCAAGAGTGGTGAAGTTTTCACCATTGATTTTTTTACCGCCGAGCCAGTTTTCTTTTTCGGTGTATTCTTCTAACCATGTGTAGGGTGAGGTTAATACCAACAATCCTCCTTGATTTAATCGGTGTACCATGTCTTTGAGGAAAACTTTCGGTTCGTACAAACGGTCAATTAAGTTGCCAGCGAAAATCAAATCATAATCACTGTATTTATCTTTGAGGTTGCAGGCATCGCCTTGGGTAAAGTCGACGTTGTTAGCTTTGTCACCTAAGCCTAAGTCTTCTAACCTAAACTCTTTGAGTGTCGTGAGTTCACCTTCATCATCAATGAGATAACGCACCTTGCCTTTATCGCGTAGGTTGATGGCATTGAGGATAAAGCGTGTGGAGAAATCCAGTGCATCGACTTTTTCAAAATAACGTGCCAACTCAAAACTACTGCGTCCGACTGCACATCCAATATCCAATGCTCGGTTTGT
>JALSIL010000236.1 GCA_026990095.1 Lysobacterales bacterium | reverse complement strand
TAGGTGGCAGTTTCTTCCCCTTTGATTCCATGCCCAAAGCAATGGTAGCAATTGGTGAAAAATTGCCTAATGGTTATTTATTGCAGAGTTTTAATTCGTGGTTTATTAAGGAGCAAGCTCTTTGGGTATTATTGACTCCAGCGTTGATAGCATTGGGTTTTATACTTGTGTCTTTCTATGTTAATCAAAAAACAACTCAACAATTTGCGAGGAATAAATAATGTTAAAGAATATATTTTTCATTGCAAAAAAAGACTTTATCTATTCACTAAAAGATAAGACTTTACTAGTGTGGATGTTTGTTATGCCCTTGGTGTTTTTTGGATTTATTGGTTCAACAACAAAGGGTTTGGGTGGACAATCAGGGCCGCTAAATATTGCTATCTGGGAAAGTGTTGAAAACATGACGCAAACAAACCCATTAGCAAAACAACTCATACGTAACATAGCAAATGAAAATTACACCATAAAAATCTTTAATAAAACCACAGCAGCTCAAGAAATAAAATACCACTTCAAAGATTACACCAGGAAATTGTGGTTACCAACTGATATGCTAGAAAAGTTAGATGCGGGAGAAAAGATAGAAATAGAATATTTATCTGCTGCCAGTGGGTTGGGGCAAGATAAAGATAAATTTGCCATAGAAAAAGCCATTTATAAAACCTTGGGTGATGTTTTGGTCTTTAAAAAACACCACTCAGATACACATAATATTTCTTTTGATGGCATTAATAAACTTCCAAAAAATACAGCTGTTGGTATAAGTTCAGCAGGAGAAAAAAGAGTCATCCCATCAGGCTTTAACCAAGCGGTTCCGGGTATTTTAGTTATGTTTATTATGATGATTGCTTTGAGCTCTGGAAGTGTTGCCTTATTTTTAGAGCGTCAATCTGGTGTGCTTAAACGCTTAGCTGCTACGCCATTAACTCGCACTGAAATTGTTTTGGGCAAATGGTTAGGCAAATGGTTTATCACATTTTTACAATTGGCTTATGGCATGTTGGTGGGTTGGTTGGTATTTAATATTCACTGGGGAAATCATCTATTTGTCATTGTGGTTGTATTGTCAATTTGGGCAGCCTTTAATGCAGCATTAGCCGTTTTGCTTGGGAGTTTTGCACAATCTGAAGGACAAGTCAGTCTTATTGCAACGGTTTCATCTTTATTACTCGCGGCACTTGGTGGTTGTTGGTGGCCAATAGAAATAACGCCTCAATGGATGCAAAGCTTATCGCACTTCTTGCCAACAGGTTGGATAATGGATGTTTTGCATCAATTGATGTATTTTAGCGGTGGCGTTGCGGATGTTTCGTGGCAAATAATGGCGTTAATTATTATTTCAATTGTATCCTTATCAATTGCATTTAAACGATTTAAGTTTTTCTAATCGGTGTTTTTTAAAATTTAATTTTCATGATATACTGAAAGCAATTCATTCATAGAGAAACAAGATGCGTTGGAAAGGACAAAGAAAAAGTAGTAATGTAGAAGACCGAAGAAGTCGTGGAGGTCGAGTCGCACGCGGAGGAGCAAAATTAAGTGGAGGTATGATTGTCGCGGCTATTGCCTATGCCGTTCTTACGGGAAAAAACCCAATGGCTTTATTACAAACCATGAGTGGCAATCAGCAACAAGCAGGCAACGTACAAACTTCTGCACCAGCACCACAACGTTCGGCTGCAGAAAAAGAATTGTATGATTTTGCTGGTACGATTCTTGCTTCAACTGAAGATGCTTGGAATTCTGAGTTCAGACGCAGGGGTTCTCAATACCCTGCTCCTAAGATGGTTGTTTTTGAAGGTAGTGTTAGATCTGCTTGTGGTGTAAATAATGAACGAACAGGCCCTTTTTATTGTCCAGGCGACCAAAAAGTGTATTTAGCCCTAAGCTTTTTTAACCAATTAAAACGCATGGGGGCTCCAGGTGATTTTGCTCAAGCCTACGTTATTGCACACGAAGTGGGGCATCACATTCAAAACATCACAGGAACTGAAAAAAAAATGCGTAATATGCAACGACGTGACCCACGTAATAAAAACCAATATTCAGTATTGCTAGAATTACAAGCCGATTGCTACGCTGGGGTTTGGGCAGCATTATCACAACAACAAAAAAACTGGTTGGACTCGGGAGATGTTGAAGAAGGCTTACAAGCGGCAGCCTCCATTGGGGATGATACCTTACAACGCAACGCAGGGCGAAGAGTGGATGTGGAAACCTTTACTCACGGTTCTTCTGCTCAACGTATAAAATGGTTGCGCAAAGGCATGAGCACTGGCGATATTGGTCAATGCGATACGTTTAGTCGATAATAGTTTTCAACAAAATAAAAAAGGCAACCCGATGGCTACCTTTTTTATAGGTAAGGGATAGGGTTACAAAATCCCTAACTTAGTAAAAGCAGAGACGCCTGCGTATTTAGCCTTGACTCCAAGTTGGTCTTCGATGCGCAGTAGTTGGTTGTACTTGGCTATTCTATCCGAACGGCATAAGGAGCCTGTTTTAATCTGAGTGGCACTGGTAGCTACCACTAAATCAGCGATTGTCGCATCTTCAGTCTCGCCACTTCTGTGCGAAATAACAGCGGTATAATTGGCTTTATCTGCCATATCGATAGCTTTTAGGGTTTCGGTTAGAGTACCAATTTGATTCAGTTTAATTAATATTGAATTGGCAATGCCTTTTTCAATTCCTTCAGCAAAAATCTTGGGGTTAGTCACAAACAAGTCATCACCTACAACTTGGATGCACTTACCTAATATATTGGTGTGGTATTCCCAACCCGTCCAATCGGCTTCATCTAAACCATCTTCAATGGAGATAATTGGGTATTGATCAACCCAAGAACTTAAAAAGTCAGTAAACTCATTGGAGGTGAATTGTTTGCCTTCCCCCGCTAGATTGTAAACACCATTTTCACAAAATTCAGAAGCTGCACAATCCAAACCTAAATATACGTCTTTACCAGGATTGTAACCCGCTTTTTCAATCGCATGCATAATGGTTTCAACCGCTTCAACATTAGAGCGTAAATTAGGAGCAAATCCCCCTTCATCACCCACTGATGTATTTAAACCTTTAGCTTTAAGAACTGATTTTAAACTGTGAAAAACCTCAGTTCCACAACGTAAG
>JALSIL010000235.1 GCA_026990095.1 Lysobacterales bacterium | reverse complement strand
CTCCAGATGTTGATGTGAAATTATTATCGCAATCGTTTGCACAATTTTGTAAGGTTAACAGCCAATTCTTGATATAAGTTAATTATCTTTAGATTTTACTCAGGTAGAATGTGCATTTTTTAAATTCAACATACTATGGCATGCATCACTGAAACAATTACTTATGTAAAACACTGGAACGAACGACTCTTTAGCTTTCGTACCACACGAAAACCAACCTTTCGCTTTAAAAATGGTCATTTTGTAATGATTGGCATTGAGGTTGAAGGCAAGCCATTGATGCGTGCCTATTCGATAGTTAGTGCCAATTATGAAGAAGAACTTGAGTTTTTCAGCATCAAAGTTCCAGATGGACCATTAACCTCACGCTTACAAAACATAAAAGTTGGTGATAAACTCATGCTTTCTGAAAAATCTACGGGAACATTAGTTACTGATTATACTTTTCCAGGCAAAAATCTTTGGTTGATTAGCACAGGAACTGGTCTTGCACCCTTTATGAGCATCATCAAAGATCCAGAGGTCTATGAACAATTTGACAAAGTTATTCTCACCCATGGAGTTCGATATTCTGCTTGTTTAGCCTACCATGACTTTATTACCCAAGAACTACCCAACAATGAATTTATTGGTGATATGGTTAAAGAAAAACTGCTGTATTACCCCACGGTAACAAGAGAGCCTTATAAGAACGAAGGACGCCTAACTGACTTATTAAAATCAGGAAAACTCGCCAAAGATTTGGGCATGCCAGAGGTAAATGTTGAAGACGACAGGTTTATGCTCTGTGGTAGCGAGGCTTTGATTAAAGATATGAGCAAAATACTCAACGAAAAAGGTTTTGTTGCTGCAAAAAAACGCACTCAAGGTCATTATGTGCTAGAAAATGCATTTGTTGCTAAATAATTCTAAACATGTTAATTTATCACTCCAACTTTATTAACCTAGACGAATGATATCTTTTAAACAACTATCTTATGCCTTGGCTGCTGCTGAAACTTTACACTTCAAAAAAGCATCAGAAAAATGCAACATCAGTCAATCGGCATTAAGCACCGCGTTAAATGAACTGGAAAAACAACTTGGGTTGAAAATTTTTGAACGCAATAATAAACAAGTCCTTATTACACCAGCTGGTAAAAAAATACTTCATCAAGCACGCCAAATCTTACTGCAAGTAGACGAACTCAAACACTTTGTAGAAACTCATAAAAAACCGTTAAGCTTTCCTCTTTCTATAGGTATCATACCTACCATTGCCCCCTTTTTATTGCCTAAATTATTGCCAGTTTTGAAACAAGATTATCCTAAGGTGCAATTAAATATTGAAGAAAATCAATCACAAGCACTTGTCGAAATGGTACGAAATGGTGAGCTGGATACCGCTATCATTGCCTTACCCTTCCCAACTACTGGCTTACTTACTTTAAAATTTTGGCAAGAGGATTTTTACTGGATAACCTTAAAAGGCAACAAATTCTCACAACAAAAACAAATCAATGGCCAAGAGATAAAACAATGCAACCTGCTGTTACTCAAGGAGGGTCATTGCCTCAAAGACCACATAATTAGCGTTTGTAATATGTTAGAAAAAACACCAAAGCAAGAGTTTTGTGCCACCAGTATTAACACATTAATTCAAATGGTCGCTGGTGATTTAGGCTCCACTTTAGTTCCTGAAATGGCAGTTGAACAACTAACTGTACAACATAAGTCACTTTCAGTTATTCACCTTGATGAACCAGGTCCTCATCGAGAACTGGCTTTTATCTTTCGACCTAACTTCACCCGCACATCGAGCATCCAAGCCCTTATTGAAGTATGCAAAAAAGCACTTACGCCTTAATGTTTTAGGGCATTTCCATAGACTGCGTTCAAAAAAATAGATATTCATCTCCGATTTTTCGTGATGTACTAACCAATAAGACTGCCCTATACTGGTTACAACTTGAGTGAAAGCTCAATTTTATCAATCACATTAGGAGTACATTTATAATGAACAAATCTAAAAAAACAAAGAGTAATCTTTTGGCAGCATCTATGGTTGCTGCCTTAGCATTGAGTTCTGCAACTACAGCCGAACAAACAATGTCACCTGATTTTTGGTGGCCCAACCAACTCAATTTAAAGCCCTTAAGGCAGAATTCAGTTGAATCCAACCCAATGGGTGAAAAATTTAATTATGCCAAAGAATTTAAAACACTTGATTTGGATGCTGTCAAAAAGGACATTAAAAAGGTGTTAACAACTTCGCAAGACTGGTGGCCTGCTGATTATGGCAACTATGGACCCTTTTTTATCCGCATGGCATGGCACAGTGCGGGCGTTTATCGTATCTTTGATGGTCGCGGTGGAGCCTCAGGTGGGCAACAACGCTTTGAACCCTTAAATAGCTGGCCAGATAATGTTAACCTAGACAAAGCACGTCGCTTGTTGTGGCCCATTAAGAAAAAATACGGCAATAAAATTTCATGGGCTGATTTAATCGTGCTAACAGGAACCGTCGCTATGGACTCTATGGGTTTTAAAACCTTTGGCTTTGCCGGTGGTCGTGAAGACGATTGGGAGCCTGAACTAGTTAATTGGGGACAAGAAAAAGAATTTTTATCCAACTCACAACGCTACCATGGCAAAAAGTTAGACCGACCATTGGCTGCCGTTGAAATGGGACTTATTTATGTTAATCCTGAAGGTCCTGCTGGCAACCCTGATCCAATTTCTGCTGCACGAGATATTCGCACCACATTTGGTCGCATGGCAATGAATGATGAAGAAACGGTGGCTTTAATTGCAGGTGGCCATACTTTTGGAAAGGCACATGGAGCAAAAAGCCCAAAAAACTGTGTTGGTCCAGAACCCGCTGCAGCTGCAATTGAAGAACAAAGTTTAGGCTGGAAAAACAGTTGCGGCAAAGGCAATGCTGAGGACACCATTTCTAGCGGTTTAGAAGGAGCATGGACGATAACACCGACAGCTTGGAGTATGAATTTTTTGCAGAACCTTCTTAACATGGAATGGGTGAAGACAAAAAGCCCAGCTGGTGCAACTCAATGGACACCAAAAAATGCCCATGAAGTGAAGTTTGTACCCGATGCTCATGTTAAATCAAAACGCCATGCACCCATGATGTTTACCACTGATTTAGCCCTTAAATTTGATCCAAGTTATCGAAAAATATCTGAACGTTTCTTAAAACACCCCGAAGAATTCGATTTGGCATTTGCTAAAGCTTGGTTTAAATTAACGCATCGTGACATGGGTCCTAGCACTCGATACCTTGGTTCCGATGTTCCCAATGAAGCATTAATTTGGCAAGACCCCATTCCTACAGTTGATTATGAGTTAGTTAATGCGAAAGACATCAAAAAGCTTAAAAAAGCCATACTCAAATCTAACTTGAGTGTTTCTGAGCTAGTTAAAACTGCGTGGGCATCGGCCTCAAGTTTCCGAGGAACAGATATGCGCGGTGGAGCCAATGGGGCACGCATCCGATTAGAACCACAAATGAATTGGGCAGCTAACAACCCAAGCGAGTTGAAAAAAGTTCTTAACGTTTTAGAAGGCATTCAAGCTAAGTTTAACGAAAAATCCACAAACAAACAAATTTCACTGGCTGACTTAATTGTCTTAGGTGGCGCTACAGCCATTGAAAAAGCAGCCGCAGATGCTGGAGTTAAGGTAAACGTTGACTTTAAACCAGGTCGTGCAGATGCAATTCAAGAACAAACAGATGTCAATTCATTTGCCGTACTCGAACCAATGGCGGATGGGTTTAGAAACTATTTCAGTTCTTCAAGCAAAAAACCACCCACAGAAATGTTGGTTGAGAAGGCAAATTATTTAACCTTAACGGTGCCGGAAATGACTGTTCTTGTTGGTGGCATGCGTGTTTTAAACGCCAACAGTGATGGCTCAAAAAATGGAGTTTTTACCAATAAACCCGAAACCCTAAGCAATGACTTTTTTGTTAATTTACTCGATATGGCAACGGAATGGAAAAAATCTGCACAGACAGAAGGCTTATATGAAGGCATCGAACGTAAAACAGGCAAAATAAGGTGGACAGCCACTCCTGTTGACCTTGTGTTTGGGTCCAACGCCGAATTACGAGCGGTATCCGAAGTCTATGCTTTTGATGATTCAAAAGAGAAATTTGTAAATGATTTCGTAAAAGCGTGGGTAAAAGTGATGCAGTTGGACCGTTTTGATTTAGCTGTAAAATAAGATTTTATCTTCTAAAAAGAGACACTATTTGTGTCTCTTTTTTTTAAAAGTGAGTCAAATATTAACCACGCTTACGCACTATTTGATAACCTTTTCTAAACAGGTATTTTCCTGGTGCACTCCATACGTGTACTAGCCTTGTGAATGGAAATACGAGAAACATGGTAAGTCCAAGGAAAATATGAAGTTTGAAAATTAAAGGTTCGTGAATGATAAAAGCAGCAGCCCCTGGTCTAAAAGTGACAATATGTTGTGCCCAATTGGCTAACGCTATCATTGATGAACCATCCAAATGTTGGGCTGATACGGGTAAAGTGAGTAAACCCAAACATAATTGCACAAACAACAACAACAAAATAAAGATATCAGATAACTTTGTTGTGGCTTTGATTCTGGGATTGGTTAATCGCCTATGAATAAGGATAACCATACCGATAAAGCAGAGTGTTCCAAAAATTCCACCAGCAGTCATTGCCATAATCTGCTTTTGTTCTGCACTGATAAAGTGCTCATAAACACTGTGTGGCGTCAACAAACCAACCAAATGCCCAAAAAACAATAAGATTATGCCCACATGAAATAAATTTGAACCCACACGCATGCCTTTTGTACTCAGTAATTGGCTGGATGAGGCTTTCCATGTGTATTGATCTCTATCGTATCTAAATAAGCTTCCAAGTAAAAATACCGTGGCAGCAATGTAAGGGTATATTCCAAATAAAAACTCGTTCATTTTATTGCTCCTGAATTGGCTGTGAATGTGGATTAGATGAGTGAATATTCATCGCGATTTTTTGATGCAAGTAATCTTTTGATTTAAATAAATTCTTACCAAAAGCTTCTGGTTCAACCCAATCGGCATCAACATCAGTAAAGGTTTCTTCTTTTTCTGCTGCGACGATTTTTTTGATTTCCTTGCGATTGACTTTGCCATCTGCTACTTCAATTAAAGCCGCAAAGACATGTTTATAATCCAGTTCTTTTTTTGCAAGTCTTTCGCGTATCAACATTAATACTTTTTGAGTTTCACCCAAAAAATGGGCAGCTACTTTGATGTTTTGAGTGGATAAAAACTCTAAAAATACAGGCAAATAATCAGGTAAATCTGAAGTCCCTACGTCCAAACCATTGGCGTTATACATCTCCAATAAATCAATCATGGCTTGTCCTCTATCGCGTGATTCGCCATGAATATGCTCAAACAAATGCAAAGAATGCGATGCGCCGCGATCAAATGTCGCGACGTATCGTTCTTGCAATTCGATTAAGTCACAGGATTTAATGCGTTTAATTAACTCACTTAACCCTTTAAGTTTTTGCTTTGAGAGTAATTTTTCATCGTACAGAACCTGCTCTAACTCATCGCAGTGTTCAATCCAATCAGCTTGTGGATAGGACAATAATACACTTAATACTTTAAACGTTTTCATGTTATTCATCTCCTAAATCATTGAGCACATTATCGCCTTGCCCTAATACATTACCATTAATGGTATTGTTGCGTTTTTTAGTATCAAAAATATTAAGTTTAATACTTTCACCCCCTCCTCCATGGCAACCATTACCAAAACTAAAGCCACAAGAGCCTTTAACTTCTGAGGCAATTTCGTTATCAAAAGGTGTTTTTCCGCCATATTCAGTGTGATTAGAGGGAATAACAAAGCGATCTTCGTAATTCGCTAAAGCGATAATACGATACATGTCTTCCATCATAAATTCATTGGCACCATTTTCTTCCAGCATTTCCAAGTCGGTTACGCCTTCTACGGTTTTCTTTCGCATAAATTCACGCAGGACTATCATGCGTTTGAGGGCTTGTTCTACGGGTTTTTCTTCACCCGCTGTTAGCATGTTTGCCAAGTATTTAACAGGAATACGCAATTCATCAAATTTAGGGAACATGCCATCGGATTGAATTTCACCTTTTTGCATCGCTGTCTTAATAGGTGATAAAGGTGGCATATACCAAACCATAGGTAAGGTGCGGTATTCTGGATGTAGCGGTAACGCCACTTTCCATTCCATTGCCATTTTGTAAACTGGCGACTCTTTAGCCGCTTCAATCCAGGACAAAGGCACTCCATCTTTTAAGGCTTGCTTTTGAACCTCTGGATCATTTGGATCGAGGAATAAGTCAAGTTGTGCTTGGTACAAATCTTGCTCGTTTTCAACACTGGCTGCTTCGAGTATTTTATCGGCATCATATAACATCACACCAAGGTAACGAATACGCCCTACGCATGTTTCAGAACAAACGGTTGGTTCTCCTGCTTCGATACGTGGGTAACAAAATGTGCATTTTTCGCTTTTGCCTGATTCCCAGTTAAAGTAAATCTTTTTGTAGGGACAACCCGATACACACATACGCCAACCGCGGCATTTGTCTTGGTCGATTAGAACAATGCCGTCTTCTTCGCGTTTGTAAATTGCTCCTGATGGGCATGTTGCCACACACGATGGGTTTAGACAATGTTCGCATAAACGCGGCAAATACATCATGAATGTTTCTTCAAACTTGCCGTAAATTTCTTTCTCAATATCTTTGAAATTGTAATCTTTTGAGCGTTTTGAAAATTCACCACCCAAGATTTCTTCCCAGTTTGGTCCTTTTGTGACCTTTTCCATTACCTCACCCGTAATTGCTGAGTGTGCTCTGGCCGTTGGCGGCGTTGGCAATTCTGGTGCATTTTGCAAATGTGCATAATCAAAGGTAAATGGCTCATAATAGTCATCAATTTCGGGCAAATCAGGGTTGGCAAATATTTTGCTTAATAATTTTAACTTGCCTCCCATTTTCGGAATGAGTTTGCCACTTTTGGTGCGTTGCCAACCACCATTCCAGTGGGCTTGGTTTTCCCAATCATCGGGAAAACCGATTCCTGGTTTGGATTCGACATTGTTAAACCAGGCGTATTCAACCCCTTCACGAGAAGTCCAAACATTCTTACACGTCACTGAACAAGTATGGCAACCAATGCATTTATCTAAGTTGAGGACTTTGCCTATTTGCGCTCTAATCTTCATGACGCACCTCCGATACGTGTGTTTTCTGGCTCTGATTCATTTTTCCAGTCTATTTTGTTCATTTTTCGAACCACAACAAACTCATCACGGTTTGATCCAACGGTTCCATAATAGTTAAATCCATAAGATAATTGCGCATAACCACCAACCATATGAGTTGGTTTTATCACAGCTCGTGTTACTGAGTTATGAATACCTCCACGGAAACCAGAGGTTTCAGTTGTGGGCGTATTGATAATTTTTTCTTGAGCATGGTACATCATGGTCATGCCCTCAGGTACGCGTTGTGAAACAACTGCACGGGCTGCAATTGTGCCATTGACGTTATACAATTCAAGCCAATCATTATCAACAACCTCCATCTTCTGAGCATCAATTTCTGAAATCCAAACAATTGGACCACCGCGTGAGAGGGTCAACATCAATAGATTTTCTGAATACGTTGAGTGGATTCCCCACTTTTGGTGTGGTGTAATAAAGTTAAGTGCAATTTCTTTGTTACCGTTTGGTTTATATCCTTTAATTGGCTCAACTGTCTTGGTATTAACAGGTGGTTTGTAAACACACAAACTTTCACCGAAATCACGTAACCATTTGTGGTCTTGGTAAAAGTGTTGCCTTCCTGTCAAGGTTCTCCACGGAATCAATTCATGCACATTGGTGTAACACGCATTATAACTGACGTGTTCATCCTCTAGTCCAGACCATGTTGGAGAAGATATAATCTTACGAGGTTGTGCTTGAATATCATGGAAACGAATCTTTTCATCTTCTTTTGGCTTGGCTAAATGCGTGTGGTCGCGTCCAGTAAATTTACCTAGAGCTTCCCACGCTTTAACTGCCACTTGACCATTAGTCTCTGGAGCCAATGACATAATGACTTCCGTTGCATTAATATCCGTCTCAATTTGAGGTTGATCCTTAGAAATCCCCTCCTCTCGGACTCTTCTATTAAGGCTTCGAAGCATTTCCACTTCTTTATCCGTATTCCAAGAAATACCCTTGCCACCATTACCGAGTTTTTCTAGTAATGGACCAACAGAGGTAAATTTCTTGTAGGTATTTGGGTAATCTCGTTCCACTTCAATCAAAGATGGCATGGTTTTACCTGGGATTGGATCACAATCGCCGTTATACCATTCCTTGACTTCTGTTGCTTGTGCTAATTCACCCGGAGTATCGTGTTGCATGGGTAAAGTTACGATGTCTTTTTCAACACCTAAATGCCCAACACAAACTTCTGAAAATTTCTTGGCTAATCCTTTAAAAATTGCCCAATCAGATTTTGATTCCCAAGCAGGGTCAACCGCTTTACTTAAGGGATGAATAAAGGGATGCATATCTGAGGTATTTAAATCATTTTTTTCATACCATGTTGCTGTTGGCAAAACAATATCCGAATACAAACAGGTGGTTGACATACGGAAATCTAAAGTGACAACTAAATCAAGCTTGCCTTCGACAGATTCTTCATGCCATTTAACTTCCGTTGGTAAATCCTTACCCATTTTGCCAATATCATCACTCATCACGGCATTTTGCGTTCCGAGCAAATGTTTGAGTATATATTCATGCCCTTTGCCTGAAGAACCAAGGATATTAGAACGCCAAATAAACATATTTCGTGGAAAGTTTTTAGGATCATCTGGATCTTGACAAGAAAACTCTAAGTCCTTGGACTTTAATTGGCTCACGACATAGTCAGAAGATGACATACCCGCTTCTTTAGCACGTTTGGTTAATTCCAGTGGATTTTCTTTCAACTGAGGAGCCGATGGCAACCAACCCATTTTCTCAGAACGAACATTGCAATCAATCAATGAATATTGACTCCAGTCTCTTTTATCTGCTAAGGGTGAAATCAACTCATCAACTTCGAATTTTTCATAACGCCATTGATTAGAATGATTGTAAAAGAACGATGTGCTATTCATATGCCTAGGTGGACGCTGCCAATCGGTGGCAAAGGCTAATGGAATCCAGCCCGTTTGCGGACGTAATTTTTCTTGTCCCACATAATGTGCCCAGCCCCCGCCTGATTTACCAACACAACCACACATCATTAGCATGTTCATAATGCCCCGGTAGTTCATGTCCATGTGGTACCAGTGATTCATCGCTGCGCCGATAATAACCATGGAACGTCCGCGTGTTTTGTCAGCATTTTCGGCAAATTCTTTAGCAATTCTAATAACCGTATTGGCATCAACTCCAGTGATTTGCTCTTGCCAACCTGGTGTATAGGGTTGGTCATCATTATAATCTTTAGCACAATTTTCATCGCCTAGACCTCTATCAATGCCATAATTAGCCATCATTAAGTCAAAAACGGTAGCAACAAACTTATCGCCATCTTTTGTTTTAATTTTTCTAACGGGTATCTTATGTTTAATCACATCGGGGTGATTTGTGTGTTGAAAAATGTCTTGATCGTGTTGTTTGTTGGCAAAATAAGGAAATGACACTTCAACCACTTTATCGTGGTTATCAATCAATGTTTTAACAGGCCAGATTTCTGAACCATTGGTGTTGTCTTTCGTTTCTAAGTTCCACTTTCCTTTTTCACCCTCTTGCCTTTCTTCCCAACGTGACCCAATTGTTCCATTTGGTACAACAAGTTTATTGGTATTTTCGTCAATCAAAACTGATTTCCACTCGGCTTTATCTTGAGACGCCAATTCTTTAATGTCACTTGCACGTAACGTGCGAGTAGCCACTAGTCCTGTTTCGTGTTCATCCAAACAAATCAAAAACGGCATATCGGTATAGGTGCGACAATAATCATCAAAATATTGGCTGACATTATCTCGGTGGTATTCGGTTAAAATCACATGACCCATAGCCATTGCCAATGCGGCGTCGGTACCTTGACGTGCAGGCAGCCATTCGTCGGTGAGTTTTGCCACTTCAGAATAATCTGGGGTTACCGATACTGTTTTTGTGCCTTTGTAACGGGTTTCGGTAAAAAAATGAGCATCAGGTGTACGTGTTTGAGGAACATTAGAGCCCCAAGCAATAATATAAGAGGAATTATACCAATCTGCACTTTCTGGTACGTCGGTTTGCTCACCCCAAGTTTGTGGAGACGAAGGTGGTAAATCACAGTACCAATCATAAAAACTTAAACAAGCACCACCAATTAAAGACAAATAGCGAGAACCTGCCGCATAAGAAACCATACTCATTGCTGGAATAGGTGAAAAACCAATCACTCTATCTGGACCATATTCTTTAATGGTGTGTGCATTTGATGCAGTAATAATTTCATTAACCTCATCCCATTGTGCACGAACAAAACCACCAAGTCCGCGAATTTGCTTGTAAGAATTGCTGTCTTCCTTATTATCCATGATGGATTTCCAAGCGACAACAGGGTCAGAATGTTTGGCTTTTGCCGCACGCCATAATCGCATCAAGCGACCACGAATCATAGGGTATTTCAAACGTGTTGCTGAATATAAATACCATGAATAACTGGCTCCACGTGGGCATCCACGAGGCTCATGATTAGGCAAATCATCACGTGTACGCGGATAATTGGTTTGCTGCGTTTCCCATGTGACCAATCCCCGTTTTACATAGATTTTCCATGAACAGGAACCTGTGCAGTTCACTCCGTGAGTTGAATGCACAATTTTATCATGCGACCAACGGTTGCGGTAAGCACGCTCCCAACCTCGGTCTTCATCGGTTGTAATGCCATGACCATCTGCAAACGTTTCTGGACTTTTCTTTGTTAAATAAGTTAGTCTGTCTAAAAAATGACTCATTGTTATAAACCTCTAAAGTTTTATTGTAAGGTGGGTTTACCCACCATTTTATATCAACATAATTGAATAATTATTGGTGGGTAAACCCACCTTACGGTATTATTATCTATGGATTGTGGAACTCAGCTCCTTTCCTCATGTAAAACCACCAATTCAACAGCAAACAAACAGTGTAGAATATAGCAAAACCATACAATGCATATTGCGGTGTAGTGGCTTTAATTTGTTCGCCTAGTATTTTTGGAATCAAAAAAGCACCGTAAGCCGCAATAGCAGCGGTCCAACCAAGAACTGGACCTGCTTGTTCTTTATTAAAAATAGTTGCAATGGTTTTAAATGTAGAGCCATTACCTATACCAGTGGCTGTAAACAGAATAAGGAAAAGAATTAAAAATGGTACGAAATAATCTTGTGGAGTTGCACTGGCATAAGCCAACTGCATGTAATATGCCACACCAATCGCCGACCCAATCATTACAATTGATACCCATTGAGTCACACGAGCACCACCAAGTTTATCTGCAATCATGCCGCCTACTGGACGAATCAAAGCACCAATAAAAGGCCCCATCCAGGCATACATCAAGGCACTGGGTCCTGCTGGATTTGGCGTATTGTGCGTCATCACACCATCAACCAACACATGTTGGTACCCAAAAATAACCTTAATCGAAAGACCAAATCCAACTGCATAACCAATAAATGAACCAAAAGTCATGGTATATATAATCGTCATAACCCATGTGTGTTTGTTTTCAAAAATTTTATACTGCCTTTTTAAATTACGTCCAATTTCACCAGGAATCATTTTTAATATAGCAACCGTCAAAACAATAACTATTGGTAAAACGATAAACTTATCTAAACCAACATTCAATAATAAATACAAACCAAATGCTGCTGTACAAAGACCAATGCCTAACATTAATAAAATTTTTGCAAAAGCAGGAAAAGGAGATGAAACATCAGGGGATACGTGCTCATCACGGATATTATTCATACCAAACCACGTAGCAAATGCCAATGGAACAAGCAAAATCAACCACACAAACCCAGCATTATGAATAAAAGTATCTGTGCCTGCTGGTATTTTACCAACTAGTGTTCCACTGGTTTCTTTAAGAATCATCGGGTCGCCACCAAATAACGCAAAAGTCATTACTAAAGGAATAACAATCTGCATAGTAGTAACACCAAAATTACCCAATCCAGCATTCATACCTAATGAATACCCTTGAACTTTTTTAGGATAAAAGAAAGAAATATTACTCATGGATGAAGAGAAGTTACCTCCTCCAATACCAGATAACAAAGCCCATAACTGAAACTGCCACAACGGAGTGTCTGCTGATTGCAAAGCAAAGCCAACACCAATAGCGGGAATCATGAGTAAGGCGGTGGTCAAAAATATGGTGTAACGACCGCCCGCAATACGTATGAAGAAAGTTGAGGGTATTCTCAGTGTAGCACCAGACAAACCCGCAATGGCACCTAAAGTAAATAACTGTGATTTTTCAAAGGGAAAACCCAAGTTCAACATTTGAATGGTAATAATACTCCAATATAACCAAACAGCAAACCCTACCAATAAAGCAGGAATTGAAATCCAAAGATTTCTTGTGGCAATACTCTTGCCAGTGGAATTCCATTGCTGCTTATCTTCTGGGTTCCAATTTATTAAGTCTTTAGCCATAATATATATGCTCCTCTTAAATAATGATAAAGCCATTGCTTCTAGCGAAACAATGGCAACTTTTTTAATTAATGTGATCTAATTCAGGTAAATGCTGTGCGTTACGTAATTCTGGATGTGCTTTTCGCTCTGCACGTCTAATCGCAAAGTGCATCCAAATCAATGAAACCGCAATAATAACCGACAACAACATAAAGCAACTTGTCCATACCCCTATGTGGTCATTCATGATGCCAAAGGTAATTGGTAAGATGAAGCCACCTAGACCACCAATCAATCCAACTATACCACCAACAGAACCAACGTTCTCGGGAAAGTAATGCGGAATGTGTTTGTAAACTGCCGCTTTTCCTAGTGACATAAAGAATCCCAAAATAATTGTCATGGAGACAAACAACCATAACGGAATAGTTATATTAAAAGATATGGGTCCTTCAATACCCTTCACTACATAATCTGTTGATGGGTAAGACATAATTACTGTACAAATCAAAGAAACAATAAAAGTCCAATACATGATAGTGCGGGCACCAAATTTATCTGACAACCAACCACCAAGAGCTCTAAATATAGCTCCTGGCAAGGCATAAGCTGCAGCCAACATACCTGCTGTTGCTAATGGCAGATGATAAACCCCAACATAGTAACGCGGCAACCATAACGCTAATGCCACATAAGCACCGAAAACAAAGAAATAATACAAAGCAAAACGCCAAACAATTAAATGTTTAAGTGGTTTCATTTGCTCCATAAATGGTCGAGCCTTGCCTTTCGCTCCAGTATGAGCCGGATCAGTTTTGCTGAATAAAAAGAATAAAACAGCAGTAATGGCTAAAACGGCTGCATAAACTAGTACAACTTTTCGCCACTCTCCCCCCATTGCCACAAGTAATATAGGAGCTCCAAAGTTAGTCACCGCAGCACCAACATTTCCTGCACCAAATATACCTAAAGCTGTGCCTTGCTTTTCATCTTCATACCAAGAGGAAACATAAGCAATGCCCACAGCAAAAGAGCCTCCAGATAAGCCTAAACCCAGTGCACCAAGCAAATACATAGGGTAAGTGTGTGCGTAAGTAAGGAAAAAAGCAGCCAAAGCCGATGTTAGCATCTGCAGTGTAAAAATAATGCGTCCGCCGTATTGATCGGTCCAAATGCCTAAAAATATACGGCTTAAAGAACCCGTTAAAATTGGTGTTGCCACCAAAACACCAAACTGAGTATCACTTAACCCCAACTCTCCTTTTATTTTCATACCAATAATGGAAAAGATTGTCCACACAGCAAAACAAACAGTGAATGCCAATGTGCTTAATGTCAGTGCCTTAGTTTGTTCACTTTTTGTCACATTTTCTAAATTTTTCATGATTACCTCTGCAAAATATACAAATAAAACTCGATTGGTGATTTTGTTATTTTATGAATTGACAACATAAGTCACTTGATTGAAATCAAGTATTGGCATTTATTGATATAATTTTCTTTCTTTACAACAATTTTCGAAAGTTACAGGTAAAATAGCCTTAATCAAATAACTTCTAATAATAAATGAATCAACTTCTAACCCTATTATGCCAATCCATTCATTCGTTTCAAAAAGAACGCGGCAGTCTGTGTTTGTATTTGTCCACAAAAGACGAATACAGTCTTGAAAAATTAAAACAAATCATTAAAACCAATGACTTGTTGATTGAAGAGATACTGCAATTTGCTCGGCATGGGAGTAAAAAGTTTAATACAGAACAACGAAAAAGTTACGACAAACTGAAACATATCTATACAAACTTTATCAATAAAGCCCTGTTCAGGCAAAACATCCAACTAAAAGAAATTGATGTAATACAAGCTTCTTCACTCTATACTTACAGCCTTATTGTTCACTTAGGTTATGTATTAATTGAACTTGCGTTCTTTGACAAAAAGAACATTCCCGCAGATATATCTGCACTCTCAAACTACATTAATTGGAAAGAACGCATTGGTCGAGAACGTGCTTTAGGGATTGTTGGATTTGCTTTCAATGAATTTAATTCAGAGCAATTCCGCAGGGATTTCAAAATTTTACTTAGTGAACAAAGCATCAACAAACGCTCATTTTTAGCACTGGCAAATGAAAGGCAAAGACAAGCTTTCGAAAGTTGTTTTATTGTTAATAGAAATATTGAAGATGTCCACAAGCAAATGGAAGCCAATGAGATTCCTCAAGTAAATGCCAAAAACTGGTATGACATGGTAACTGAAAAAATGGAAATGATGCACGTCATTGAACTTGCCCTTATTAAACAATTAAATAAACAACCAAATAACGAATCTCCCCTGCAGTGTTCTATTCCTCAAGAAGATCAATCAGTTATTTTAGACTTTCCTTTTTTTAGAAATTTATCTCAATCAACCGTTAACGAATTATTTAGGCTCAGTAACATTAAAAGCTATAAAAAAGGCAGTTTACTGTTTTTAGAGGGAGAACCAGCTTCACGAATTTATGTCATTTTGTGTGGTTGGGTCAAAATCTACAAAAGCACAGCTGATGGCAATGAAACTGTTGAACAAATGCTCTCCACAGGCAACTTGGTAATCGAATCATCCATTTTTACTAATGATAAATACTACAGCAGTGCACAAATTAGTAATGAAGCCAAATTGATGTCTTTTCCCTCTTCAATCTATCGAAATTTATTAAACAAAGACCTTGCATTAGCCTTAAATTCATTAAAGCATTTATCGCAAACTTCCAGAAGTTATTTAAGTCAAATTGATAACAACCGCTTAAAATCTTCCAAGGAAAGAGTTGGGTGGTTTTTACTCAAGCAATTTATTGAACAAAAAAACCCCAATACCATTTTGTTACCTTATGAAAAAACCATTATTGCTTCCTTATTGGACATGAAACCAGAAACTTTTTCTCGCTCCTTAAAATCCTTTAAGAACAGGGGCTTGTCTTCAGAAAGACACCAAATTCAAATTAAAGACATAAAAATGTTGTGCCATTATTGTGATGAAAATTTATCAACTCATTGCCAATTTAAAAACAACCATTCAGAATGCCGGTTCAAATAACATGCAAAAGAAAAACCTCTTACCCTACCCTAAGGCACTTGAGTTAATCGAACAAGTCGCTACTAACCACCGCATTAACTCATGCCAACAGTGCGAGTTGGAAAATGCACTTAATCGCTTAGTAGCCGAAGACATCTTATCACCAATAAATGTGCCCAGTTTTAATAATTCAGCCATGGATGGTTTTGCCATCCAAACAAAAATTGTCAATGAGGCCATTAAAAAATTCGGCAGCATCACTCTTAAAGTATCAGGAAGCATCCAAGCAGGCGATTGCCAAGAGATTAATCCGGATACCGAGCATTTGGCTTGGGAAATTATGACTGGTGCTCCTGTTCCTGATTTATTTGATGGCGTTATTCAGATTGAAAAGGTAGAAATCAACCAAGATAATGGCAATAAAACCATTGCATTGTCAGAATTAGTGCAAAAAGGCAGAAATATTCGAAAACGAGGAACAGACTATAAAATAAACGACACCGTAGTCAAAAAACATACCCTTATTCAATCGCAACATATTATGGCACTAGCCACTGTTGGTATTAAGTGCATTAAAGTTGTTAAAAAAATTAAAGTGGCTGTTTTATCCACAGGCAATGAACTGGCTAAAAAGTCTTCATCTTCATTAACTTCTGGAAAAATATTTAATTCTAATCAACCTTTCTTAAAATCTTATTCGCAAAGCCTTAATTGTTACCCTGTTTTTGTTGGGCGTTGTCATGACAATATAAATGCCTTTAATAAACTGATTGATGAGGCACTGGCAAAAGAGGTTAAGGTAATTTTTTCCACCGGGGCTGTCTCAATGGGAAAATATGATTTTATTCCTCAAGCATTACTTGCCCGTGGTGCCGAGATTCATTTTCATAAAGCTAAGATTCGCCCTGGAAAACCAATTTTATTTGCAGAACTACCCAATGGCGTCATTTATTTTGGCTTACCAGGCAATCCCATTGCAGCAGCTGCAGGTATGCGATTTTTTGTCTCACCATTTATACGCACCCTGTTAAAGCTTCCATCAGAAAAAAAACTCAAAGCGCAAGTTTGTGCAGATATGAGTAAAAAGAAAGGTTTTCGCACTTTTGCTAAAGCACAGGCTCACATTGATGAGAAAGGTCAATTGTGTGTAAAAATGTTATCCGATCAAGGCTCATACCAATCGAGTTCATTTGCTCAGTCTAATTGTTGGTTGATACTACCAGAGGAAAGTGAAAATATAAAAAAAGGGGAACTGATAAATATCGCACCGATGGTGCCCAATCAAATGGTGTTGTAATGAACTCTATTGCTGGGGTGGTTTTAGCCGGAGGACTTTCTTCTCGAATGGGTACGGACAAATCACAATTAACGATAAAGAATCAAACACTGTTAGAAAGAACTAAAAAGCTAGTTATTGATGCTGGTATTGAGTCCGTTTTTATTAGTGGCCGTTATGGAATCGAAGACACAATGAGTGGAGTTGGACCATTAGGAGGGATATCAACTTGCCTGCAACAACTAACAGGGTATACTCACATTCTTTTCATTCCTGTGGATATGCCTCTACTCAAAGCTAAAATAATAAAAACGATTATTCAGAAAAAGAGCCTTGACTTAAGCCACTTAGAGAAGCATAAATTTCCTTTTATTATAAAAAATACAAAAGAAATACGTCGACTTGTTGCTACACAAATTTCAAGTAAACAATTATCGCTTTACCAATTGTTTAAACAACTGCAAGTCAAAAAAATTAAACATTGCTTTAGACAGGAACATTTCCTCAACACCAATTCACCACAACAATGGCAAGAAGCTATGAAACAACTTCAATGACAACGACTGTGATATTATCAGAACCACCCGACTTAAGTGCGGCAATGGTTAATTGATCAGCAATTTCTTGGGGATGAACATTTTTAGCTAATATTGCTTCAATTTTAGTGTCTTCAACTTCTTCAGATAAGCCATCACTGCATAAAAGGAACTTATCTCCAATAGCCACCTCTCCTTGCTTTAGAGACACTTTTATTTCAGAATTATCAGTAACCCCTAATGCTTGAGTCACGACGTTTCTGTGCGGATGCGTACGGGCTTGCTCGAGCGTAATTAAATTTTGGTCAACGAGTTCTTGAACATAAGAATGATCAGTAGAAATTGCTGTTAATTGGTTGTTTGAACACTTGTAAATTCGGCTATCTCCAACCCAAGCGGTATAATATTTATGGTTTTTTATTTGCAACAGCACAACGGTAGTTCCCATAGGTAAATCACCACCTCGCTCATACGAACTGTCAATAATCGACTGATTGGCTTTTAAAATGCTGTCTTTTAGGGAATCATTATTATTCAAAAAATGCAACACAGAATCACGTGCCATGGCACTGGCAAGTTCCCCATGATCATGCCCTCCCATGCCATCAGCGACTAACCATATATTTAAATCATGACTGACGCCATAAGTATCTTCGTTGTGATCTCGCTTGATTCCTGTATGGGTAACATGTCCAATTTTAAAATTCATAATGATTTAAATAGTTAGTCTTTCCTAGCATTCTATCATTAAAAATTAGCAATTTGAAAATTTAATTCCAATATTACTCAAAATCTGATAGTGAAACGCCAATTAGAGTGCAATCAATTATTCACATCAACCCTGATACTTGTATCTATAACCACCGTTTTATCCATGCGTTCATGATAGCATAATAGAGACCTTAGCATAATTATAGTGACGAGTAAAAAATGATTAAATTCACTAGCTTTTCGCTAAAAATCTCGCCAATAACTGGTTATTACCTTCAATTTTAAACTCAATCTGGCAAATTTTCTCTATTTTTTCTTTCGTCATATAGTTATGCAAAGGTCTCGTAAATCAATTTAGCTGTCTTAATAATTGGGTACTGTTCTTAAAAACTGATAACAATGTTAATCCTAAGCAAATTAGTGTTGATTTTAAAGCTCTTAAACAGTCGGGTATTTTATTTTATGATATAATCACGACCCTTATAAATTTTTGGTAGTTCAATGACTCAAACGTGGTTAGTTACAGGTGGTGCTGGCTTTATCGGTGGAAATTTTATTTTGCAGCAAGTGCTTGATAAAAAACGCAAAATCATCAACTTAGACAAGTTAACCTATGCAGGAAATCTTGACACCCTTGCACAGCTTGATGGCAATGATAATTACACTTTTATTCAAGGCGATATTGGCGATCATGACTTGGTTGCTAAGATTATAAAAAAGCACCAACCCGATGTTATTGTTAATTTTGCCGCTGAGAGTCATGTTGATCGTTCAATTGATGCCCCTGATGATTTTATTACCACCAATATTGTGGGAACATTTAACTTACTCAAACAGGCTTTGAGTTATTACCAAACTTTAGTCGATGACAAAAAAGACAACTTTAGGTTTTTACACGTTTCCACTGATGAGGTCTATGGCTCACTTGGTGAGACTGGCTTATTTACCGAAACTACGCCCTATTCACCGAATTCGCCCTATTCTGCATCAAAAGCTTCATCGGATCATTTGGTGCGGGCTTATTACCACACTTATGGTTTGCCTGTTTTAACCACAAATTGTTCCAATAATTACGGTCCTTTTCAGTTTCCTGAAAAGCTTATTCCATTAATTATAACCAAAGCGTTAAATTTTGAACCTTTACCCGTTTATGGTGATGGTAAAAATATTCGCGATTGGCTTTATGTCCAAGACCATTGCAGCGCCATTGAAACGGTTATACATAAAGGAAAAGTTGGTGAAGTTTATAATGTCGGTGGCAATGAAGAAAAACAAAACATTCAAGTGGTGCATGCTTTGTGCGATATTTTAGATGAGTTACGACCTGTTGCAGGCAAATGCCGACGGGATTTAGTCACTTATGTCACCGATAGACCAGGGCATGACCAGCGTTATGCCATTGATTCGTCCAAATTACAGAATCAATTGGGCTGGACTCCCTCGGAATCGTTTGCAAGTGGCATTCGTAAAACGGTAGAATGGTACTTGGATAACAAAAAATGGAGCGATCGGGTTTTAGATGGTTCTTATG
>JALSIL010000234.1 GCA_026990095.1 Lysobacterales bacterium | reverse complement strand
GCCAATGCCTTTGAATATCTTCTTAAAAAACAAAAAAACATAATCCAAAAGCCTATTGAAAACAAATTTTCTTCCTCTCCTCAAATCTGCTCCAATTTTGGTTTTGGGTTGGTATTCTTTTTCATCGGCTTTTTCCATCTGTTTTTGACGCTTTGTTCCCAAACTCATCAACATTGGCATTAAGGTCAACGCAATAAAAAGTGAAACCAACAAGGTAAAAGTCACGGTTAAGGCTTGGTCTTTAAATAACTGCCCTGCAATGCCTTTAACAAACACCAAAGGCAGAAATACCGCAACAGTGGTCATGGTTGAAGCAACAATGGCTCCACCCACTTCGGTGGTGCCTTGTTTAACTGACTCGAGTTTATCCAAACCTTTTGTTCGCTTAGAAGCAATATTTTCCAGTACGACAATACCGTTATCCACCAATAAGCCAATGGCTAAAGCAATACCACCCAATGACATGATATTAAATGAAATGCCAGCTTTGTACATCAAGAAAAACCCTGCTACCACTGAAACAGGTATTAAGGTAGCAATCACCATGGTGGCAAGAACATCTTGTAAAAATAAGTAAATAACAAAAACTGCCAAAATCCCACCAATAATGGCAGCACTGGTAACATTACCAATGGCATCTTTAATAAAAATAGACTGGTCATTGATGATTTTTAATGAAGTATTATCTGGTAAATTCTTTTTTAATTCATCGAGCTTATTCTTAACATTTTGAGCCACTTCTACCGTGTTGGCATCGCCTTCTTTGTAAATCGCTATTTCAATCGCTTCTTTGCCATCCAAACGGTTTATTGAGGTGCGGTCTTTGTGTGACAAACTCACTCTAGCAACGTCACGAATGCGAATGGGCGTGCCATCTTTAAGGCTAATAATAATGTCTCGAATAGCGTCTAAGGATTGAAATTGGTTCACCGTTCGCACTAAAAACAATTGTGTGCCTTGTTTGATAGCACCGCCTGATAGGTTGATATTTTCTTGGCGTAAACGGGCTGATATTTCACTAATACTGATGCCTAATTGGGCTAATTTATATTGATCAGGTTCAACTTGGATTTCTTGCTCCAAGCCACCACTAATCTTGACAGCCGCAACACCTGTAACGGGTTCAAGTTTTTTCTTAAACAACTGTTCGCTTAGTGTTCGAATAGTTTTAAGTTGATTCATGTTGTCGGTTTTTTTATCAATCATCAACACCACTTGCATAATGGGTGCAGTTGATGGGTTAAAACGCAACAAAACAGGTGAATCCGCATCCAATGGCAAACGCACTGAATCAATTCTATCGCGAATTTCATAAGCCGCTTGCTTTATATCCGCATCCCAATTTAATTCCAGCTTAACATCCGAACGTCCTGTGCTTGAAACCGAATAAATACGAGACAAACCTTTAACCACACCAACCGATTCTTCAACGGGTTTGGTAATCAACAATTCTATCTCCTCGGGACCTGCATTGGCATACTCGGTACGCACAGTAAATGTTGGGTATTGCAAATCAGGCAAAAGCGTTTGCGACATTTCTTTCAAAGCAATACCGCCAAACAACATCATAGTGATTGCCAACATGGAAATAGTCACACGGCGATTGGTGGCGAAATTTATTAATGATTTAATCATGAGTTCGCCCTTATTTAATCCTTATACTCAATGACTTCGACTTTAGATTCTTCTGAAAGGTTGTTTTTACCCGTTGTCACCACACGTTTATCAACTTCAATTCCTGAAATGACTTCTAAAACATCGTCCATTTCATAACCCAAAACTAGGTTGCGTTTAGTGACGGTATTGTCCTGATTAATTTCATAAACATAAGCCTTGTCATCTTCACGAATGACGGCATTTTTAGAAACCAACAGAGTATTGGCGTGTTTATTAAGGATGATTTGAGTTTTACCAAACAAACCAGGGCGAAGTTTGTATTGACTACTTGTGCCTTCATCCAAAGCAATGACAACCTTAAAAGTGCCTGTTGTGCTATCAACAATTGGATCAATCCGCAGGATATGCCCTTTGACTTTTTGACTCATGCTGGTGAATAAAAAATCAACTTCCAGTCCTTTTTTAAAAACATTCCACTTATCTTCAGGAACATTAATCACCGCTTGCAATGAGTCAAAATTAACAATTTCATACACTTGGGTATTGGTTTGGATTAGGTTGCCTTTTTTAATATTGCGTTTCGTCACAACACCTGAAATCGGAGCCGTTATTTTTGTAAAATCTAAATCTAACTTAGCTTGTTGCAGTCTCGTTTTTAAGGCTTGTGATTCAAATTTAAGGTTGTCAACCGATTCTTTATTCGCCAACCCTTTTTTTAATAAAGATTTAGCACGCTCGAAATTATTTAACACTTTTTGGTAATTCGCTTTGGCACTTTGGTAATTTAATTGCTGCACATCAGACTCCAAAACAGCCAACACATCACCCGCTTTAACCTTATCACCAACCTCAACATTCACCTTCAACACGATACCACTGGCTTTTGATGTGACTGCCGACTCTAAATCAGCCTCTAATATCGTTGTGGTCTTAAACAACAAAACCGCATCACCAGTCGTGACTTTGGTTGCCTCTACATTAATAACAACCTCTTCTTCTTTTTTGCTTTTTCCTTTTTTATCTTTTTTCGATGTTTTTTCAGTAGATTGGTTTTTTGAAGTATCTTTCGTATCAACATTTTCTTTAGAGCATGAAATAAGTGCTAATAGTAAGACTAAAATAAATAGATTTTTCATCGTTAAGTTAATTCCCAAGGCTAGTAATTTTATGATGACTCATTATAGAATTTGAAAGATTTAATTCCAATAGGCATAAAGTCACCTTTTTAACGATTAAGCAGAAATAAAGTTACACAACCACTCAAACTCCGCAATAAAGAAAGCTGTTTGGCAAAGCAATGAGTGAGTCGCCACCCACCTATTGAATTGAGAAAATCAACTAAAAAGTGAACTGACCCGAATACTGGCATTTAAATTGGAATTCATCGGCAAGTGGGATTTATCCCACTCAAAGTCAAACAAAACTTAAAAAATGTCGTTTAAAACGTAAGCGTCAACCAAACCACATACTTGACAAGTTCTATCAATCGTTGTTTGATTTAAAATTCCAAGGCAGGAGTTTTTCGTAGCCTTCAATAGATTC
>JALSIL010000233.1 GCA_026990095.1 Lysobacterales bacterium | reverse complement strand
AAATATGCGGGTTAATTATTATTCAATTGTATGGCAAAATACGTCACAATAGCAATAAAACAGATGGGTGAAAGAGCATATTCCCACCATTTATCCGTTAGAATTTAATCTATTTTCATTAATTATGTTTCAAGTTTATAAAAAGTATATTATTATTAATGAGTTATAAAACTTATGGAACAAATAAATGGCTCGTATATTAGTTGTAGATGATTCACCATCACAGTTATTTGGCATGCAAAAAATTATTGAAAAAATGGGACACGAGGTTCTGTCCGCAACCAATGGAGAGGAAGGTGTTAGGACAGCAAAAGAGCAAATTCCAGACATGATTTTAATGGATGTGGTTATGCCAGAACTCAATGGTTTTCAGGCGACGCGAAAAATTTCTCGTGACGAAAGAACTTCGCATATTCCAATCATCATGGTTACCACCAAAAACTTACAAACTGACAAGGTATGGGGGATGAGACAAGGTGCAAAAGATTATTTAGTCAAACCTGTAGCTGAAAAAGCATTAACCGCAGCGATTAATGAGTATTTGCCAACTTAAATAATTCAAGTTCGTATAAACAATAAAAAAACCTCCCTAATTGGGAGGTTTTTTTATTGAATGACTCAATTAATTTTAACTGACTAAAGTATCCATTAAATCAATCATAAACTCCGCTTCTTCATGGTCTTGATTCTCCCACTTCTCAAAGCCCAAAGACTTTAAAGTTGATGAGCCTTTTTCTGACTCATGCATACTATTAATTAGTTGACGGAAATCTTCTTCACTGATTCCTGAATTATTAACAAAGTCAGGTCCAATCAAAAAGGTATGACGTATAACTGATATTTGACTGGTTACAATCGGTTTAATTTGGCTCTTAATAAACTTGGACATGTCATCAAAGGCTTCTTTTAAAAAGAACCCTGCATCGGCTTTATTGCCAATAAGACTTTTTGCCACCATAACATAGTTTTTCAACTCTTCAACGGTGACATTCTCTTTAGATAAATCAGCAGGTTCCAACATAATCATCCCAATGGTACTGACCTCTGGGTCATCTGCTGTGGCGATGGTGCAACCTGGTTTTAAATCCTCAACACAAGTGTATTCGGACTCACTATTAACGCAAATAACTGCTTCATCAGACTTTTGATGCGGTGATGCTATCGCAATAAAACCTTTTTCTCTAATGAGCATGGATGCATCATAAGGGTTGGCGTAAATTAAATCGATTTTATCAGCTTTTATGTCTTCACGCTGCTTATCAAACGAATTGTATAACTCCAAATGAATGGCTTGGTTGGTTTGGTTTTGCAACCACGTATTAAAGATATACCAGCCCGCAATGTGATCTGGTGAAAAATCAGGACTTACTGTCATGGTGAATTTCATGATTGCTCCTCCGCTAACATGGTTTTATAAAGGGCTATGCACTCATTAACTTTTGTTCTTGAGGGCTTTCTACGCACTGAAGCATATCCTACAACCTTGCCTTTACGGATATTGGGAACAACAACAGCATAAACCCAATAATACTTACCATCTTTACGTAAATTTTTTACATAACCTTTCCATTTATTGCCCGCTTTTATGGTACCCCATAAATCCTTAAATGCCGCTCTTGGCATATCAGGGTGACGCAAAATATAATGAGATTTCCCAATTAATTCATCTTCTTCAAAACCAGACATATCAACAAAAGACTGATTACAATGGGTCAGATTTCCAAATATATCTGTTCGTGAAACAATAAGTTTTCCTTCTGGATAGGGCACCTCTTCATCCAAGACCTCTCTTTTGTCAGATGTCCCATCGTAGTATTTAATTTTAATTTTTGACATAGTATTCTCACTATTATATTAGTTCTGCTGTCTTTTTCGCCGCCCTTTTTACATCCAAAAATATCAAACCAAGTTTTGCATTGGCTTTTGCCATAACCGTTAACACCGCATCTTCACCGGCTTTTACCATTAAAACATAACCGTTTGAGCCTTTGATTAGCACTTGATCAAGAGCACCTCGCTCCAACTCTTGAGCCGTTCGATCACCTAGTGATAACATCGCTGCACTCATTGCACCCATGCGATCTTCATCAATACTCGAGGGCAATTGCGATGCCATGATAAGACCATCTGTTGAAATGATTGCTGATGCTTCAACATCAGCTGATGAACTATTAAGCTCATTTAATATATTGTTTAGCATATCTATACGCATATTTTTCTCCGTTTAATAATGTTTGAGAAATTATAATGCATGGTTAACTTTTTTAACAGTGCACCACACCTCTTTTGTCAATTGTTCTCAATTAATATGTGACTGAGTTTTTATCAAAAAAGCAACTTCTTTGAAGGAAAGTAGAAAACACTCTCTTATCATAATTTTTAATGACAACAAGCCTAGTTTCTTACTTTTAATAAACCTTCTGCTCTAATGGATTGATGAGTATATAAGCTCTCTCTGTCCTAAAACTTGACATAAATCAATTATACAAATCAAAAGTGGTCTTTTTAGAGTTAAGAGTTTTGGTTTTAAACCGATCCGACATCCAATAACGTAAATCGTCAAACCAACAGTACAAACTGGGCAACACCAGCAAACTGATAAAGGTAGAAAAAGTCAAACCGCCAATAATAGCCCGTGCCATAGGAAAATAACCGGGCATATTGCTATCACCGCCAATGGAGGAAGCACTCACGGCTAAGGGAATCAATCCAACAACAGTCGTGGCAACCGTCATCAGTATGGGACGCAACCTATCACGTCCGGCTTGCATGATTGCTTCTCTGCGTTTCATGCCTTTTATACGCAGTTGATTAATGTGATCAATTAAAACAATGCCATTATTGACCACAACACCCATCAATATCAACATGCCAATACCTGCCATAATATCAAACTTTGTGCCCGTTAAGGCAAAAAAGGCAAACACACCGACCCAAGAGAAAAGGATAGATGTAATAACAATAAAAGGAAACACCAAAGATTCAAACAAAGCAGCCATGACTATAAAAATAAGCACAACGCCAATTTTGAGCACTCCCACCAAAGTGTCCATCTTCATGTTCATGCCTCGAGATTGCCCTTCAAAAGTCCACTGGTAACCACTGGGGAAATTTGTTCTGTCCATTAGCTGCGTGATTTCTTCTTTAATGTCTTTTTTATTGGCATCTTCA
>JALSIL010000232.1 GCA_026990095.1 Lysobacterales bacterium | reverse complement strand
CCACTTGCAACATAGCCATCTCTTTATTCAATTGCCATTGAATAGTTTAGTACAAGTTCTTACACCTTGTCAGTTAACTTTGTTTTAAACACAATTGCATGATACAAATACCCTTTATAACGTAGCTTACAACTCCTACAACAAAAAAACCTTGGTTTTCTTAGCATAGATTTATTATATAGGAAAGGGTGAAAAGAAAAGTGACTTGACCTCTTTCCTCCTGATAGGTTGATTATTCCTGCTAGCAAGGTAAGGCATAATATGCTTAAATTCTTTTTAATTGCAAGTTTCATGGTTGATTGTTTATTCAAAATCGTTAGCAAATATTAAATCAACACTACCACCGGGCCATTGCAATAGCAATCCAATAATTTCATTGCCAAATTGGTATGGACCTGCATTTGAGCCATTTGGCATCATGCCGATAGCGGGTGATTCTGCTTTGTAGATATAGTTTTTGTCATTCAGATTTTCAAATAGATTTTCTGGAATTTCGGTTATGCTATTAGCATCAGGGCTATCGAAGTTTAATGTTATAGATTGTGAGGCAAGTGCTGCCTGCCAAGAGGGCAATGTGGCAAATCCTTGGTCGGAAACTCCAAATTTATCAACCGAGACTAGCCACTCAACATCGTGATAAATATTGTAATCAGATGCGTTGAGAGTAGGTTGTTTGCCTAATGCAACAGCTGAATTCCAGGCGATATATTCTGCATTTACTTTGCTACGAATAATTATATTGCCTCGCACAGTGATGTTTCGGGAAGCATCAACCTTGATTCCCCTAGCATTTGTAATACCCCCACCATCTATCAAATTGTGTTCAATCCGTACATCGCCGCTTTGGGCAAAAGCACCTCCCATCTCAATATCCACACCGCCTTCTTCATTCGCCCCATGTCCGTACAAAATATTGTGATGTATATAGTTATCTCCTGCCTCTACTGAGTTAGTGCCCCTTATACCAACATAAACAGGTTTTCCATTTGCTTCTATTTTGTTGTACCTGATTTCAGATTCGTTGACCAAACCTCGGGTAGCAAGGTCGGTGATAAAATGATCTTTCCAAAATATACCAGCACCTGTATTTTTGATTTCGTTGTGTTCAATGGTTGCATTAATGACACCATAGGCCATTATAGCTGTTGCCCAACGGTTGAAATTGTTTGTTCCTACATCTGCCTCATAGATAGTATCAATATAATTATTTCTCACTATCCAGTCTTGCGAACCCCACATTGAAATAGCATTGATATTGTGCCCAAAATCCCCAGTTGTATTTATTATTCTATTATTCTCAATCACAACACCAATACTTAATCTTGTGGGGTCTGCAACAGCATTTGCTATCTGCCCCCAACTTGCAATAGCCCTGCCTCTACTATTAACGAGGTTAAACCCACTTATTCGAATGTAATCACTGTTTTGCATGTGAATCGGCATTCTTTGGTTTTCTCCATCTATGAATACCAGGCCTTCATCTCCTGGGGTGGCCTGGATAGTAATCATGTTATTTAGCTCGCCGTCAACAGTAATGACCACATTGCTGGAAGGTGGATTACTATCCAGCCATCCCACAAATGTGCCTGATGGAATATAAGGACTTACACCACCATCATCGGTATAAGTTCCCGCGCCGACATTTAGCGTGTCACCTGGAGCCAAAAGACTCACGCCTTTTTGGATGGTTAGGCATGCGTCATTAGTTGTATTGCTACAATTATTATCGTCGCTACCAGCTTTTGTTACCCAATAGTTGTTTTGTGCTAATGCATTTGTAGTTCCCAAAACAGAAAAGAAAATTGCAAGAGTTGTAAGTTTTAATAAATTTTTCATAATATAGCTCTATAGAGACCTTTGCATAATTACCCACTTTTCTTGAAAGCAACTGCAAAACTGTTTTTAAAAATTTGATTTTTCATAAAATCCTCGTTTTTTCTTCTAAAACACCATGTTCGGTGCTTTATTCATTTATTCACAACCTACACATTTACAATATTTATCAATTTTTTTAAGACATGTACCGATGGCTTTAATTCTCCTGTTTAATTCATTCCTATGACCACGATCTTCTTTATTTCTTGTAAAAAAGGGGTCAAAGCACTTTTCTTATTACCTTATCAGTAATTCTATCAATTTATCTAGCAAACTTCTTATCTGCTTTGATCTTCTTTCCAATATTATGTGTAGTATAACTTACTGAACCTGTACTTTTTTTGATAGTATTTGTCATCATGAAAAATCATTTCTCGCCTTCTTCCACGGTTCATAACTTCGTATTAAACACATTTGAATGATACAAGTACCCTTAATATTTAAATTCATAATTTCCTCGACCTTCCACTGGTATTATAACCTACTTTTATTTTTAGTCTAAATTCTATTTTAGACTTAAATTTATTCATCTCAATGTTCTAAAAATAAATTTCAAGCTATTATCCCTTCAATAAATCAAACAAGCTTTTTATTACTTTTTTACTGCGTTTGTCGTTGGCTTTGATAAAGTTGGCATACGCTCCTTGTAACGTAAACCATTGAGTTAATAATGCCACGGCTTGGTCTGTTTCGTTTTGGCTTTCGGCTCCGCCCATGCGTTTTGCCAGTTCATCGACTTGATAGGCTAATCGCTGCTCTTTGTATTCATCTGGCGTAGCCTGTCCTGTTAGGTATTCGGCCGCTATCAAAATAAGACCTGCTTTTTGGCTATAATCTGCATTGGGTGATTGCGCTTGAGCAAAACGTTGACTTAATTGTTTTGCCAGTTTTTTATCATCCAATTGCTCAAGCTTATCCCACTTTTCTTGAGCTTTGTCTAAATCGAGTGTGCCAAGTTCTAAGTTTTGACAAATAGATGCGTATTTTTGTGCGTTTGTTAAGGCGTCAATAATTTCGTTATTGGCTAATGAAGCGACCTTTTTTTGCGCTGCTTCTATTAAGTTCGTTGCCTTTGTTTGCAAGGATTTATTGCGGACATCTAAGACGTTGTAATCGTCTTTAAATCGCTCAATCAAACTGTGGATTCCCTGTGCTGTTCTTTCGGATTTAATGGCTTTTTCGCAAATTTTGATTAAATCGGCTGCGGTATTCATTAATTCTTTATTTTCTTGGTTTTGGGCATCGCGTTGTTGTTTGATGCGATTAAACACAGCATCGTTGGCCTTTCGAAAAGTTTTCCA
>JALSIL010000231.1 GCA_026990095.1 Lysobacterales bacterium | reverse complement strand
GCGGACAGACTGCGTCGCAAAGAAGGCTGGAGTTATGGAGCTGGGTCATGGTTTAATGCTTCATCTTTTGACGAAGTGGCAACCTTTGGGGCTTATGCCATCTGTGCACCTGAAAACCTTGCCAATGTTGAAAAAGGTTTTTATGAAGAGCTTGATCGCGTTTTAAAAGGGGGTTTTACTCAAAAAGAATTAGATGATGTCAAAAAAGGCTTGTTACAAAATAATAAACTTGATCGGGCTAAAGATAGCCGTTTGGTTCGCACATTGGCTGGTAACCTTGACTTAAATCGCACCATGGCATGGGATAAAAAATACGAACAAGCCATTCGTGATTTAACTTTATTTCAAGTCAACAATGCCATTAAGAAATATTGGCTACGTGATAATTTCTCCATCGTTAAAGCAGGGGACTCTGCCAAGATGAAAGACACCGATACAAAATAACGATCGGTATCTCTACAAAAAAAGCCCATACCTTTTTAAAGTATGGGCTTTTTTTTGAGTTAATATTTTTTATTAAAATTCCTGTTTAAATTAATTCTCAAAACTATCTTTAAAGATTATTCCCAAATCAACTGGAGGAACTACCGACCAACCAATATCAATAAAAAGTTCACGGGTTAAATCAACTTGATCAAATATTGTCGCTGTAATGGCAGGCTCCATTAAAAGATTGGGAGAGGTATCTGGCGTCCAATGAGAAACAGAAGAACCTGGAACTACAGGGTCTGGAGCATTCAAACGAACTGAACCACTATTAGCTCCTGCAAAGGCAGTCAAATCATAGTTCATCGTGACATTAACATTTCCTGATAATAATTCTGTTTTAATAGAATCTCCAAGAGCCATTGAAATCCCTATTGAGGGAACAGCCACTAGCGGGTCTGTTCCACCCATTGGTGGCAATCCAGTAGCGACATTGTTTGTAATTAAAACACCAATAGCACCAGCATTTTGAGCATTAATACTTTTCACGGTAAAATTACACGTACCACGGTCAATAAGTGCAATAGAGTTAACTAAATTTGTACTAATGGGTTCACAACCATCCGTTGTCGTTCCTGTATTGTCATTGACTAAAACAACATTAGCAGTCACACCAATATTGGGTACAGCAGGACCGTATTGTGCACCTTGTGCGGGGTTATTTCCTGCAATACTTGCTGGAGTATTAACAGTAAGTTGGTTTGGATTATCGAGAACATTCGGAAACTCTGCAGTAACATTAGGACCAGTCCATACAAGGTTCGGGTCATTAATGGCCGATGCTTGTCTTGCTGCATTGCTTGGTAAATCTCTCCAAGACAAATTTTGGTCTAAATCAAATAGAAAGTTAGTCCAAATGTCTGGTCTTCCATTAAAAAAGGCTCCTGTTTGATTGCTTGTAAAAGTTTGAAACCCTAGACCATGCCCTAATTCATGAAGAAGCACTGGCAGTAAAGCAATTCTATCTGAAGGTGTGGCTCCATCAAATCCATAATACCACCCTACCGACCCTGAACAGCCATTGTCAATATCTGAATTAAATCGAGCATTAATATCAGCCGTGGCGGCATCTTGGTCAGTCCCCACAATAGAGTTGGCTAAGGCTTGCCCGTACCACGTGTTAGCAACGGGTGCATTGGTAAAATCGGAATGTATCGTTAAAGCACCTGCAGAACCTAAAACTGAGCCTCCAGGAGCACAAGGTGTTAAAGGGTCAAATTGTGCATTAATAACAATGGGAACCACACTGTTGATGGTTTGACCCCAAATTTCACCCGCTTTTTGGAAAATTTCAAGTCTTTGAGCACCTAAAGTGGTTCCAGGATTACCTCCAACAGGTGCTACAGGAGTGGTGTCATTGAACCCTTCGCCTGGAGCATCGGCAATTTGTATAACAAAAGTGGCAGCAGAAAATGCCAAATTAGAAACCAATAAAAGACATGAAAACAGAAGTAAATTTTTATTTAGTTTATTCATTTAACTGCCCTCGTTTTTGTGGTTTTAATCTTGTGCAGGTCTTTAGTGTGATCAAGACAAATATACCTGACTTTTCCATCTTTGGTAAGTACCGCAGAGTGTTGCATAAATCGCCCTTGTAAATTGACTCTTTGAGAACCATCAGCAAGCGTTTCAGTTTCCAGATTCTTATCTGACTGGTTCAAGTTTAACCTTTCTAAATCTTGGTAGTATTCTTCATCAGGTTGTTTGACCTTACCAGAAACGGGATTTTTTCTAAAATAGGTACTATCACTGATAGTTTGTTCTGATGCTTTTTGATTATCGGCTGACCAAGAAAACGAATAAAAAGTTAATCCTAAAATGGCAGTAATAAAAAAATTAATCTTTTTCATATTTTTACTCCTATATAATTATTGAGACCTTTGCATAACTCGTGAAACGTGTTAAAAAGTTGCAAAAAACACCACTCTGCGTTAAAAAAATCGCAAAAATCCTTCTGGAAAGGATTTTCACGCCAGCCCACGCATGTGGGTGAGTATCATGGATGATACGAATAAATAGCGGGCTATTTGACTCATTTTTTTCCATCATCCCAGAGTTATGCAAAGGTCTCTTATTAAGTATTGATGTTCCATCAATAAAGGTCTCTATAAATTGTTACCCATTAATAAGAAATGATATAACAAAACTGAGATACAGGCTTACTTATAAAAAGTAAAGAACATATTAACATAAAATACTTTGAGAATTATACATAGTTTCGTATATTAAATTATTTAAGTACTTCTTTATTTCTGATGGTTTATCATGATTTTAAGCTTAATGAAAACAGTATTAATTAGAAATTCCTCTTCAAAGTTCTATGATTTCCATCCTTTTATATTAACCTAAGTAGCGAAGAGCTAATTGTTAATTTGCCTTAAGAAATGTTCGGGTTGGCTTTAAGAGTACATCTTATTTAATCTGAGGCTGTAAAATTTTGGAATTATGGGGATTGCTAGTTGCCCAGAAAAATTAAAATAAATGAACATTTTGGAGACTTTTTTCCGCGTAATAGAAGTAGAACAATAAAAGAGAGAAATCCAAATGAAGAAGTTTTTAATATTTATCACTACTGTCCCGTTAACTTTCAAAATATCGTCATTTGATTTGGATTCGATACTTTTATGTTAATCGGAATTCCTTCTAACAGAGGTATCAAGTCCCTTTTTTCAAATAAATTCAGCTGTAGA
>JALSIL010000230.1 GCA_026990095.1 Lysobacterales bacterium | reverse complement strand
GAAAAATTTCTCATCAGAAAAATTAGTGAATTTTTAGTGAATTTTGCTTAAAACTAGCTTATTAATAGGCATTAACTTAAAATTAACCTACTAACTCTAACTGAAACAAAAACTATTCATAATAATTTTATGCCCTTTCAATTTGAAACTTTTAGCTACGATGAAACCACTGGAATTATCTCAAGACAGCATAAAGAGTATAAATTAACCAAGCTTCAAAAGAAATTGTTCGACTATTTTCTTGCACATCCCAAACAAGTAATTGATAAAGAAACTTTAATGAAAGAAGTATGGGGTCGAATTGTCACCGATAATACCATCAATAAATTTATTTCAGCCCTGCGAAACTGTGTGGAAGAGGATTCGGCGAGTCCTCAATTTATTGTCACTCACTTTGGGCATGGCATCAGTTTTGAAGCCCAAATTCAGCAGAAAAAAAGCACAAGCAATAAGAAACCTTTTGGCATGTCTCGTATGATTGTTACAGTGGCTTTGACACTTATGATTTTTGTGTCAGTTTACTTTGTCAGTAAACTAAAACAAAACCCAAAGCCTGAGTTGGATGCCGCAATTATTGACCATGTATTGGTATTGCCAACCGATTATAATAATGATTTAATGGTAAAAGAAAGTGAAAAACAAGGCATGGCACAGGTGATGCAATCGGTGTTAAATGGTTTTGATTCCGAAGGTCAAGTGCTCTTTGGGAGCAGGAGTCAAAGTAATCGAGAGGCGATAGAAAAATATTGGCGACTGGATAAGAAACTGGTGGTTTTGCAGTCAAGAGTGAAAAAAAATGGCGAAATTTACCAAGCAACCATCAACTTAACGCAAGGCAATAAGACGCTGGATACGGCTATTATCAAAGGCACGAGTTTGACTGATTTAATGCAAGGTCAAATTGACTTCATTAGCCGCTATCAAGGCGGAACTCAAAAATACAAAACCGCAAAAATTGATGATGATTTTATTCAAGCCATGGCTTATGTTAAGAAAAAGAATTTTAAACAAGCACAAATACGGCTTAAAAGAGTAATCGCTAATGATGCAACAAATTTTCAGGCACAATTTCAATTGGCTAAAGTATATGCACAACTAAAAAAATATAATCAAAGTATAGCCCAACTGCAAACCCTAAAAGCAACGGATTTTTATGCTGAACACAGCAGTGACATTGAGTTAGCACTAGCGGATGTTTTGTTTCAACAACATCACTATGAAGACTTAATTGCCGACTTAAAAAAGTATCAGTCTACTCATCTCCACATCGGAGAAGTTAAAAAAGCGAAAATCAAGATACGCATTGCCGATGCCTACTTTGCATTAGGTGAAATCCAACAGGCGATGAAGTTTTATCAACAAGCCATTAAAAATATCAGTGCCGATTTTAATCCAAAAATCTATGCTCAAAGCTTGTACGGACAAGGAAAGGTGTTAGAAAATCAATCTAACGCAGATGAAATTTTTAGTTATTTTGAAAAATCATTGGCATACGCGCAAGAAGCCAGCGATTACACATTGCAAATTCTTTGCCTGGATGAAATGGCAAAAATTTTATTGGTAGGTAATCAATGGGAAAAAGGACTGGCATTAAAAAAACAGGCCATTGAACTCATGGAAATGGAAGATGATAAAGGAAAAGTAGCCCAAGGTCTCGGCACATTAGCCGCTTTTCTCATTCAAACAGGGCATTTTACCCAAGCCAAAGAAATTAATGACAACTTGGGAAATATCGCTAAGGAACTAAAAAATGATACTTTATTACTCAATTTTCTGCATTACGATAGCATCATTTTAATGAACTTTTTCAAATTTGAAAATGCACGCAGTCAAATTGATAAACATTTAAAAATCGCACAAAGCAGTAAAAACTTAGGCATGCAACTGGACAATGCTTTTTTAGAATTTGAGCTCAGACTGGCAAAAAAAGATTTATCTGGATTTAAAGCCGAATGGGATAGTCGCACGAATCTAATAAAAGACATGGGGTTTGAACGTTATCAAGTCTATATGGATTTTTATTTGGCACGCTTCTATAAGCAATCAGGTGAAGACGGCAAAGCCATAGCCATTATCACTAAAATCTCTGAACAAGCCAAAGCCAATAATGATATGAAAATTTTTGTGGATGCACAAAACCAATTGGCTGAAATTTACACCAAAACAGATGCGCAAAAAGCCTTAGATATTTTGAATGCACTTGAGCAATATCAACCAGATGCCAACCCTTATTTGGAGTTAAAAGCGTTAGCACTCAATAAGCTTGGGCGAAAAGTTGAAGCGTTAACTTTGCTTAATCAAGCCAAACTTGTTTTTCACGAAGCCTGGAAATCAGAAAATGAAATTTTATTGGAACAATTACAGCAAGAAGTTAACTAATTGTTCATTAGCTTTAGTTGTTGCGATGGCAAGCAAAATCACACAAGTATACTAAAGCATTTTTTGCATTACTTGCAGGCAAATCAATCAATTGTTTTTTTGCTAAATTGGCAAATTCATTGGCTTTTTCTTGTGTGTATTTTAAGGCAGGTGTCTCGTTTATACGTTTTTGAATGGTTTTGAGGTGTTTTGTGGATTGTGATTTGATGGCTTCTGCTATGACTTTTTTATCACCATCGTTGCCATTTTCAAGCAAATAAATTAAGGGTAAAGTCAGCTTACCTTCAGCCAAATCATCTCCAATATTTTTATCCAATTCGTCATTGTCGATGGCATAATCCAACATATCATCAGCAATTTGAAATGCCATGCCTAAATTTTCACCAAATGCCGCCATTTTTTTTATGGTTTGTTCGTTTGCATCGCTAATTAATGCACTGAGTTCACAACCGGCTTCAAACAATTGAGCGGTTTTGTTTTTAATCACTTGGTAATATTGCGCTTCGGTGATTTCTAAATTGCCGATGTTAAGTAATTGCAATACTTCGCCTTCTGAAATTGTGTTTGTTGCATTGGCAAGGATATTCATCACTTGTAGGTTTTCAATGGTGACCATCATTTGAAAAGCCCGCGAATAGAGGAAGTCGCCCACTAAAACACTGGCAGAATTGCCCCAAACTTCATTGGCGGTTTTATTGCCACGACGCATATCAGATTCATCCACAACATCATCATGCAATAAAGTTGCAGTATGAATAAATTCAATAATTGCTGCCAATTGTATGTGGTTTTTACCT
>JALSIL010000229.1 GCA_026990095.1 Lysobacterales bacterium | reverse complement strand
GTCTTGAGCATAGTTATAAATAGTCCAAATATAATCAGAATTATTTGTTTGTAACAATTCATATAAATCCCATTTGAACACTTCATTAAAGTCCATATAGAAAAGATAGTTTATTGATAAAAAAAGGTCAGGACTTGTATTTTTAATATCAGTAATTTTATTACTCAAAGTATAGTTTTCTCCTTGGCTAAATTGTATATCATGCAATCTTTTGCCAAAAACACTTGTTGCATTTAAGTTGGTTAAATGTTTAAAAGAGAATCCTTTTTCTAAATAATACTCTGGATATTGTTGTGCTACTTTATCACAAATTTTTCGATATTCTTTTAGGTGTCTTTTCTTCTGTTCTCCTGATGATTTATTGTAAACATAAGTAAGCCGTAATGAACTATTGGTCGTTTGTGGAGACAAAAGATCAAAACAATATTGATATTTTGAATAAATTATCAATTTATCAATAAAAGGATCTTCATTAAAAAAAGTTCTAGCCTTTGGAATGATAGAATCCTCTTTCTTCGACTTTAGCTTACTGCTTGGCACCACCTTTTTTAACTGTTCCGCTACGGGTTTATAATTAATCATTTCTTCATTTTTAATTGAATCTATGAAATTCTTGGTTTGCTTTGATTCTTGCGTATTTATTAGCCAATATAATAAAAGCACAAGACCAACTAAAGTCAAAACTAGATTAATTTTTCGCATAATTTTTCAGCACATAAGTAATGAAGTTTTCAACATCTTGTATTTGATTTGGACTAATCACTTCTGTAAAAAAATAATCCTCAACAGACTTTCCACAAGCTTCATTGTGATTAAAATAATTATTGAAGCAATACCCAAAACTAAGTAGCGAGTCTTTATCGCACGGGTAATTTAATGCACAAGCAGTAAGTGTGACTCCACTATCATAAATACTTGCAGCTAACATAGGGTCATAAATTTTTATCGCACCAAAAATGTCAATATTAAGTTTTTTTTCGATATATGGATGGAATAGTATTTTTCCATAGTCCAACAAAATGTCTGGAGATTCATTTTCTTTCAACAACAACACCATTTCTTCAAGAATCTTGGCTTCACTATCTTCTAATTCAGCTAGCAATTTAGTATCATAATACCTGTATAAATCAAGCTGATTTTCTAATTTGTGTAATGACTCTTGAAAGCTTTCTACTTGAAGCTGTTTAGTTTCATTTGTATAATCATCACTTTCCCATTTAACTCTATTAATTTCAGACTTTAGACTAAATATTTTTCTTTTTAAAGACGCAACCACTAGGTTTTCATTATCTAATTTTCCTTGTTTTTGATTAAATATTTGTTTGTTAATTGCCTTATATTTTTTGTATAAAACTAAACCTTTGTACAAACTCTTTTCTTCTTCTGATACAGGGTTAATTTTTTGGTACTTCTTTTTCAGTAATTCTTCATTTGCATTAAAACTCTCTGTCTGAACTTGCATTAAATCAAAACATTTGTTTTTGAATTGATGAAATGCTTCTTTTTGTGCTTGGGTTGGATATATTCCCTTAAGGTGTATTATGTCAGCAGAAGCTTTCATTTTTTGTTTAAATACAGTTTCCAGATTATCACCTCTTTTATCTTCTCTTATCACCCAATAGCATTGTTTGAAAAATTTATATTCCCGATAAGCCTGTAAATAACTTATAGTGCTATGTTCAATTTCCTTATGTTTTACGTGATTTTTGTTGAGTTTTTCTTTAAAAACAACTGGCTCTCTATTTTTTTGTTGTTTTGGTGTTTTTTTAATGGATTGAGTAACAATATTTTCGGAGTCAAAACTAACAGCAACTTTAGAAACCTTTGTGTTTTTAATATTGAAAAGAAAAAAATAAATTAACAAAGCACCAAGGATTAACAGGTAATATTTTTTGTTTTGCATTTATCTAATGGAATGTCCTTTTTTATTATTAAAAAATTATACCACCGCAAAACTTTTATTTCCATGAAAAATTTAATCGCTCTTTCTGCTTCTTTAACTGTTAAGGTATAATTACTATTTTTAAAACACCAAATTAAGTCATGTTCAAATGGGATAAACTTATCATCAATGCTAACGTTGCCACTATGGCGGAGGGTTCGCACAATTATGGCATGATTAAACAAGGGGCGATTGGGATTTTGGGTGGCCGTATAGAGTGGTTGGGATCTACCGCTGGTATTGCCAATAGTCTTGATACCTTAGCCAAAGAACTCATTGATGCCAAAGGCTGTTTGGTGACTCCGGGTTTAATTGATTGCCACACCCATTTGGTCTTTGCTGGCAACCGTTCGGATGAGTTTGAACAACGACTCAATGGCGTAGCTTATGAAGAAATTGCCCGAAATGGCGGTGGCATTTTATCCACTGTTGCTGCCACACGCAAAGCCTCTTTTGATGAATTGTATCAACAATCTTTGCCGCGTTTTCTTGCCCTCATTAGCGAAGGCGTAACCACGCTCGAAATCAAATCGGGTTATGGCTTGGACTTTGAAAATGAATTAAAAATGCTCAAAGTTGCCAAAAGGTTGGGCGAGGATCACTCCATTGATGTCAAAACCACCTTGCTTGCCGCTCACGCTATTCCCCCAGAATATAAGGGCAAAGCCGATGAATATATCGAGCTTATCTGCACCCAAATTATCCCAAAAATGTCGGAATTAGGCATGGTTGATTGTGTTGATGCCTTTTGCGAAGGCATTGGTTTTAGTTATGCCCAAACCAAACGCGTGTTTGATGCAGCGGCTCGCTGGGGTTTGCCCGTTAAGTTGCATGCGGATCAATTATCAGACCTTAATGGTGCGGCATTGGTTGCTGAATACTCGGGCTTATCGGCTGATCATGTTGAATACACCAGCTTAAAAAGCGTTAAAGCCATGGCACAAGCAGGAACAGTTGCGGTGTTATTGCCCTATGCTTTTTATATTCTCAAAGAAACGCAACTACCACCGATTGATGCATTTAGAAAATACCAGATACCGATTGCCGTTTCGACAGATTGTAACCCAGGAACCGCTCCATCCAGTTCTTTACTCACCACCATGAACAAAGCTTGTATAGAATTTTCATTAACACCCGAAGAAGTCCTCAAAGGCGTAACCATTAATGCAGCAATGGCATTAGGCATTGAAGAGGAAGTCGGCAGTATTGAATTTGGCAAAAAAGCCCATTTGGTATTATGGAAC
>JALSIL010000228.1 GCA_026990095.1 Lysobacterales bacterium | reverse complement strand
AAATCTTCTCAAACCCTAAAAACCTCTTCCCAACATTTCGTTGAGCGAGCCACACATTATAGTGTGCTTTTTTTGTTTGTCAAACCCTTTTTTGAATTAATTTTTTAATTCAAATCAAAGCCTTTAAAACCGCTTCAAAATAACTCTTCGTTTTCCCAAAGCAGGGTGCTGCATTATAGACATCCTTTTTTGCTTTGCAAGTTCTTTTTTAATTTATTTTAATTTAATTTTTAATTGGTTTTTCAACCAGTCAAAACAACTAAAATAACCACCTGCATTTCCTTGACTGTATTCTTTTTAGGAACTCTATATGGAGCCTAGTTTGAACACTTCAAGCCACTTTCAAAAGCCTCCTTTCTCAAGCAAGATGCGCATTATAGACACGCTACTTTCAATGTAAAGAACTTTGGCGTTTTATTTTCTATTTTAACCTAACTTTCTTATCGACTAATTCAAACACCTTGTAATACCTAGACTCTTGAGCATTCATTCACTTTATTATTTAGCCACAGAGAAATCTATTTCGGCAAATCCTCCTCCTTCATCTACCACCATGACATGATAGGAACCCTGTTTTAAATCTCGCAAATCCAACTCATTAGTTGTTGATTCTTGCAAACTACCATTAACAAACCAATACAATTCTTGCTGACCTGCACCATTCACATTTAATTCTACAATAGGTAAACTATTGCTTTCAGGTGATGGGTACAGCGTTGCATGATTATGCACTCCACTAATTTCCATCTTAGTTAAAGAAACGTATTCTTGACAATTTGAACTATATTTTGGCAACAAATTCATCCTTCTATTGGCAAATGACAACCACGGCTCTAGAATTTGAGGCCATAAAACTATTTTTTTAGTTATTGTGTGCTTAGGGTAACAAGCAGGAAGAACGCGTTGACCTGTCTTACTATCCATAGTAACTTCTAACAACTCTGTTGAATACCCCAATTTCAATTTATCTGACAATGTTGGTGGAGCAACATCATCCATTAAATAGGCTAAGCGTTGTTTATGGCAATATTCCTTTTTCTGCAATGAGAGCTTCTTCCCCAATGGCCAACAAATTTTTTCTAAACTTACATTAAGTGGTTTTTGTGGTAGCTCTAACATTTCTTCTGGTAACATGGCGAGAACTTTTTTTAATAATGGCACTGCCGATGCTCTGCCACTATTTTTTTCCATAAAGACACCATCTGGACGCCCTACCCAAATGCCTATGGTTATCTTATTATTGCTTGCCATTACCCAAGCATCACGATTGCCATAGCTTGTTCCTGTTTTGTAAGCTATTTTTAAGTTATTTATGACTGTTTTTGAATGCAATGAGTTTAATGAAACTTGTGACAATATATTTTGAATAATCCAGGCACTGCCTTTTGTAAAAAAAGTAGTCTCTTTATATGGGTCAGATTGACTCAATCTGAGCGCAGTAGCTTTACCCTCATGACCCAGACTTCCAAAAATTCCCACAAGTTCTTCAAGTTTGACTCCTCCACCTCCTAGCGCGATAGATAAATTAGGTTTAGCATTAACAGGCAAGTGTAAATTCAAGCCTGCATTTTTTAAACGCACATAAAACAGTTCTGGCGACAACTCATTTAATACCTGAACTGCTGGCATATTCAAGGATCGACCTAAAGCTTGTGACACACTAACTGCACCATTAAATTTATTGGTAAAATTTTTGGGTCGATAACCTGCATAAGACTGTGGAACATCAAACAACAGCGACTCAGAATGTATCAAACCTTGATCAATAGCTAAACCATAAATAAATGGCTTTAGTGTAGAACCTGGCGAGCGAACCGCTTGCACCATATCCACGTGACCAACGCGTTCATTATCAAAAAAATCAGCACTGCCAACATAAGCTAAGGCACTGGCATTTTCATTATCCATAACAACTAGCGCAACCGAACTTTTCTCTGGCATGGTGGTACTGTATTGTTTAACCAACAACTCCAAATCGGTTTGCAAAGCAATATCAATAGTGGATTTTATAAGCGATTGCTTTGGATAAGTCTTAATTAAGCGACGTGTCAGCAATGGAGCAATCATCGGATGAGTGTTGTATTGTGCCCAAATTTCTTCTTGCTTGGCTTCCTTAATAGTTTGTTTGTCCCAAACTGCAAACGCTGCCAAGCGATTGAGTAATTTATCGCGTGCTTTTTTTGCTCGCTGTGGGTATCTGTCAGGGCGAAATCGCGAAGGAGATTGGGGCATAACGGCCAGTAGAGCGGCTTCTGATGCGGTCAATTCTAAAGATGTTTTATCAAAATAAGCAAAACTAGCAGCCTCCACTCCTTGAATAGTTCCACCAAAAGGAGCGTAATTTATGTAATAAGTTAAAATTTCTTGTTTGCTGTAGTGCCATTCGAGTTGCAACGCCATAAACATTTGCACCAACTTGCCCGAAAACGATTTTTTATGCGGCTTTAAAATACGCGCCACTTGCATGCTTAAAGTGGATGCACCTGATATAATTTTACCATTTTTTATCCACTGCCCCAAAGCTCGCACCATTGCTAATGGATTAACGCCAAAATGTTGGTAAAAATAACGGTCTTCGTAATTAATTAGTGCTTGCAAGTACAAGGGAGAAACTTGATTCAGAGCAACTGGATAACGCCACACTCCTTGAGCATCAGGAAAAGCACGCAGTGGTTGACCATCTTTATCCACCACCACTTGTGCAAAATGCCTGTGTTGAAAATCTTTCATAGGCAAAGGAATCAAGAAATCCAATGCAATAAAAAAACAAAACATCACCAGTGCAGCAAGAGTCAATCGCTTAAACCATTTTTTTAACTTTTTCATAGATACATTTGACACTTTGATTGTGTTCAAAAAATGGTGATTAAATTATACTTTAAGGAAATAAGCAAATTCGCTATTCTTTGCATAACCCAATGACTCGTATAAAGCTTGGGCACGGACATTATCGGCCGAAGTTTCCAACCCAATGCCCTTGGCACGTGTTTGAATGGCGTATTCTTTGGCTTTATTTAACAACAGTGTACCGATACCCGATGAACGCAAATTGGGCGAAACAAATAAATCATTCAAAATCCAACTGCGTTGAGCCGAGACAGAAGAAAAGCTAGGGAATAACTGAGTAAAGCCCACATAATCGTCCTTTTCATTGACGGCATAAAAAATAACACTTTCCTTATTTTCAAA
>JALSIL010000227.1 GCA_026990095.1 Lysobacterales bacterium | reverse complement strand
ACACGATGAACTACTAGAAACGGTCAATGGCGTTATTGAAGATAAAGGTCATTTACATAAAATAAGCATCAATTGGCCGATTGATTCAGAGATAACTTTAGGCACATGCCCTTGTAAGATGGCTAAAGAGTGCGTTCACCTGTGTGCAATGGTCATTGAATCTAAAGCAAGGATTGATAAATTACCTCCTTTCACAGGACAACTCCAAGCCAACAGAAACATTCAACAAACCTTAGCAACTTGGATTAATCAACAAAGCTACGACCCTTATCCTAATATGGCTCGCCATCGTTTAGTCTATTTTTTAGATACCGATGAAAAGGAAAAAAACTTTACCATTTCATTGCACAAAGCTTACTTGAGCAAAGAAGAACGCTACGCCACTAAAGCTAAATTGGATAGTTCATTATTGCAACAAAAACCACTGCCTAAATTTGTTAGCTTAACCGATGAAATTATTCTTAATCGTTTACAGCATAATAACATCATCAAACAACATTCGTTTATATTGGTTAATAAACGCGATGATGATTTACTAAAAAAAATCTTACAAACAGGCAGATGCTTTTGGAAAAACTGCTACCGCCCTGCTTTGCAGTTTGAAACAAGCTCGCAAATCACTAATAAAATGATTAAGATTTTAGATTCTGCATATATATCTATTTATCAAAATTTAGTGGTATTCAAAGCGAAACAATCAGCTCCGAGAACAACCCTTAGAATTAACCCAAGTCAAACAATTACACCCAAATTGTTGATTCGAACAGATGAAACAATTATTCCACTAGCCTATGAAAAAATCATTAGCCTAGATATTGGCAAAATCAGCTTTAGACAAGGAAAATTAGATTTCACTTTTGAAGATTTATCAACGGGTAAAGTTGCTGCAGATAGTGAATTGATTAATCGTTTAGCTGGTTTTTTGCGTCAAATTGAAAAGCTGGATGCCTTACAAGCACATTATGAACTGGCATTACTGGATGATTACCACATCAATGACCGCTATTTTGGTGGCAATTTAGCCTCTTATGCGACATTGATTTGTGCTTTAAAGGAAGAAGGTTGGATTATTGAAATTGATGACAGTTACCGCCTCAACCAAATTAAAGCTGACCAATGGTATGCTGAACTTAAATCAGAAGAAGACAAAGACTGGTTTGATTTGGAATTAGGGGTAAAAATAGATGGAAAAACTGTCAATATTTTACCTTTTTTGGTCAAAGCCATCAAGTCGGGTAATTGGCAACAAAACACTAATGAAAACTTTTCGTTAAAACTCTCTGATGGCACCAATGTCAGTATTGAACACGACAGTATCAAACAAATTTTATCGACATTAAGCGAGCTCTACGATGATAAATCACTTAATAACCAAGACGGTTTAACACTCGCAAACAGCCAAATTATACGTCTTAATCAATTACAAAAATCATTAAACCAAAGCGATGACAAAAAAGAAATTCAATGGCAGGGTGACACATGGTTGCAAGATAAAGCAAAAGAATTGGCTGGCACGATTGGCTTACAGCTTATTTCCCCTCCAACGAACCTTAAAGTCACACTTCGGGATTATCAAATTACAGGATTGTCATGGTTGCAATTTTTGAGTCAACACACATTAGGCGGCATCTTAGCAGATGACATGGGTTTGGGGAAAACCCTTCAAGTTCTTGCACACTTATTGACTGAAAAAAACAATGGGAAACTTAAATCCCCCAGCTTGATTGTTGTACCAACGTCTCTTTTAAGTAATTGGCAGAGTGAAATCAGGAGATTTACCCCTGATTTAAGTTGCATTCTTTTAGTTGGCAGCAATCGGGGAAAACTTTATACTCAAATAGGCGATTTTGATATTGCCATTACCAGCTATGGCATAATGACTCGAGACATTGAGAAATTATCTAAAATTGATTTTCACCTACTGATTCTTGATGAAGCCCAAACCATTAAGAACGCCAAAACTCGTGCAGCACAATCGGCATCCAAAATACCTGCCAAACACCGTTTGTGTTTAAGCGGTACACCAATAGAAAATCACTTAGGAGAATTGTGGTCTTTATTTAATTTCCTTATGCCGGGCTTTTTAGGTCAACAAAAACAGTTTGAACACATTTACCAATTTCCCATTGAGAAAGAAAAAAACCAGCAAAGACAAATTGATTTGAGCCAGCGTGTTTCCCCTTTTATGTTACGCCGAACAAAGGATGAGGTGGCAAAAGAGTTACCAGAAAAAACTGAAATTGTGCAACTAATAGAATTGGGTGAAGCACAAGCAAACATTTATGAAACGGTGCGCTTGACCATGAGCGATGAAATTAAACAAGCTTTCGATAATACATCGGGAACCACCAATAAAATTATTATTGGCAATGCACTATTGCGTTTACGCCAAATTTGTTGTCACCCTGCCTTATTACATCTCGATTCAATCGACATTACTTATGAATCAGCCAAGTTGAATTGGTTAACCACCGTCTTGCCCAATATGATTGAAGAAGGCAGAAAGATATTGTTATTTTCATCTTTTACATCAATGTTAGACATCATTGCCGAACATTTAAAGACCATGAATATTGAGACTTTAATGCTTACTGGCAAAACACCAGCTGCTAAACGAGGTGCATTAATAGAAAAATTTCAAACCAGTGAAATTCCAGTATTTTTAATTAGCCTAAAAGCCGGTGGTGCTGGTATCAACCTAACTTCAGCGGATACCGTTATTCACTTCGACCCATGGTGGAATCCCGCAGCTGAAGCTCAAGCATCTGATCGAGCTCATCGGATAGGACAAGATAAAAATGTCTTTGTTTACAAGCTAATTACTAAAGGCACCGTTGAACAACGCATCCAAAAGATGCAAAAACACAAAGATGCCCTTGCCAAAAGCATTTTTGACGGTCAAGGTAATATTTCTTCCGTATTAAACGACAGCCATTGGCAAGAGTTTTTAAAACCGATTAGTTAGTGCTAGGTATAGTTATTCAAACCCACTGCTAAAAACAATACCACTTTGAATACTAATGGCGGAATTATCATCGCGCACAAAACGGAAAAATTCTTGTTGTGCCGTATTAAATCTTTGTCCTTTTAATACATAACCCAAAACATAGACTGTGCCTACATTTTGCGTTGGAGGAATCCAAAACAGTGTATAAGATGTCAAATTTCCAAAAGAGGACATGTGAGTAACTGCCGCTGCAGGT
>JALSIL010000226.1 GCA_026990095.1 Lysobacterales bacterium | reverse complement strand
GCATAAATCAACAAGCGTGTTGAGGCTGATTCTTCCAAATCGTGGTCTTTTAATTGCCTGAGTTGATAAGATAGTTCGGCTAAAGGTCTGGCAATTTCATCATTAACCTGGGCTTCTGTTTGAATAATCTGACTCTCGATATCAACACTCGGGTAATCAAATTTCATCGAAATAAAACGCTGTCTTGTTGATGGCTTCATGCCTTTTAGTAAATTCTGATAACCCGGATTATAGGAGGCTATTAACATAAACTCAGGAGGTGCTTGCAAGATTTCGCCCGTTCTATCAATCGGCAATATGCGCCTGTCATCGGTTAAAGGATGCAGCACCACAATGGTGTCTTTTCGTGCTTCAACCACTTCATCCAAATAACAAATTGCACCTTCTCGCACTGCTTTGGTCAGTGGACCGTCTTGCCAATAGGTTTTACCATCTCCGATTAAATGCCGTCCGAGTAAATCAGCTGCAGTTAAGTCTTCGTGGCAAGCAACCGTATAGAGTTTGCGTCCTAATTTTTCTGCCATGTGCTGAACAAAGCGCGTTTTTCCACACCCTGTTGGCCCCTTGAGCAAGACTGGCAATTGGTTTTTCCACGCTTGGGTTACTAATTCTATTTCGTTGTTTTGTTCATGGTAGTAAGAACTTTTTGGCATATTAGTTTTTAGTTTCAAATTATTCATTATCTTATCACAATTAAAAAAAGAGGTATTAAATCTAATACCTCTTTTATTTTTAAATAAGGGCGACCACAAGGCTCGCACCGTACATCTAACTTATCCTTCTATCTCTTCGCCTTTAACAAAAAAGCTGATGATATAGATGACTAAACCAATTAAGAAAACAAGACCAGCGGCTTCACGCATCCAGTAGAATACGGCTAATTTATCTTGCACAACCATAAAGGGAAGCGGTGTATCGGTTAAACGTTGCAAGTAAACTTGTAAGATGCCAGCACCTGTCAGGAACAAGGTAATAAACACCATTGCCACCGTCATTAGCCAAAATGACCACATCTCAACCACTTGTGCACGCATTGGATTGGCTTTGCGACCACGCATTATTGGCATGGCATAAGAAATAATGGTTAAAACAACCATGACATAAGCTCCGTAAAATGCCATGTGACCATGGGCGGCGGTAATTTGAGAGCCATGCGTGTAATAGTTAACGGGAGCAAGTGTGTGTAAGAAACCCCAAACCCCAGCCCCTAAAAATGACATCACCGCCGTACCAAGTGCCCATAAAGTAGCGGCTTTATTTGGATGTTCACGGCGGCGTTTATTGACCACATTAAAGGCGAACAAGGTCAACATAAAGAATGGAATAGGCTCAAGAGCTGAAAATATTGAACCCAACCATAACCAATAATCTGGCGTACCAATATAGAAAAAGTGATGACCTGTTCCGATAAGTCCCGAAATTAATGCCATGGCAACGATAATATACAACCATTTTTCAATCAGTTCTCTATCCACACCTGTGACCTTAATCAAAACAAAGGCAAGCAAGGAAGCAAGGATTAATTCCCACACACCTTCTACCCATAGATGCACAACAAACCACCAAAAGTACTTATCTAAGACTAAATTGTCAGGTACATAAAAAGCAAATAAGAAGAATATGGCAAGACCTGCAAGACCTGTTAATAAAATCATATTAATAACTGTCTTACGACCAGATAAAATGGTCATGCCAACATTGAATAAGAAGCCTAAAGCCACAATAACAATACCTATCTTACCAATAGTGGGTTGTTCGAGAAACTCCCGACCCATTGTTGGAAAATATTTATTACCCGTTAATTCGGCTAAACGTGCATAAGGAATAAGTAAGTAACTGGCAACAATAGCAGCACCTGCCACTAGGAATATCCAAAACAGTATTTTAGCAAGTTTGGTAGAATACAACTCACGTTGTGATTCTTCTGGCACTAAGTAATAAGCAGCACCCATAAAGCCAAATAACAGCCAAACAATTAATAAATTGGTATGCACCATTCTGGCTACATTAAAAGGAATAGCTGGGAATAAAAAGTCTCCCCAAACGTATTGCAATCCTAAGATAACACCAAACAAGATTTGTCCAACGAACAAACCAATAGCCGCCATAAAATAGAGTTTGGCAACAGATTGTGATTCATATTTTAATTTCATATCGATTACCCCTGAATATTTGGTGGCCAATTGTGGGTATCAATCCCACTGGCGTATTTAAGAAATTGAGCAAGACCTTCTAACTCTTCTTCGGTTAGATTAAATTGTGGCATGCTGCGGCGTCCTGGTATCCCGTTAACAGGACGGGATTTAATAAAGGCTTTTATCGCTTCAGTGCTTTTGCCAAAACGCAAATAGACATTACCCAGCTCTGGTGCAAAATACGCGCCTTCACCCAATAAAGTATGACAGCCTACGCAATTATTTTTTTCCCAAACTGACTTGCCAAAAGCCACCACTTCTGTGATTTCACCGCGATTATCAGTCTTGGGTAATTTGTTAACGGTATCCACGGTAAGACCAATAAAAGCGAGGAAGAAAAACAAAGATCCCCCGTAATATATGTTCCTTGCCATGCCCTTGGTAAATGTTTCTTTCATGATAAACCTCGTTGCAGTTATTAGTTTTAATCGAGTTGAATGTTAATTTTTTGTTAAGAAAGTTTCATTGATGTAAGTCAAGTGGTAGGGCAAGAAATTAATCCACTCTTTTAAATCACAACAGCAACTATTGCTTCTACAAATTAATAGCGACAAAGGCTGTAAAAAGGCAATAATTTATCAAAATTTTGGCATTTTCTTCAATTTACCGCTTCTCTTGGCTCATTTTTCATTAAATTTAATTTTTCATTTGCTGAAATTTTGGTTTATTGCTTCATCCATGTCAGAATAATAAAGCACCTGTACATTTTTGTACAGCTAGCGTATTTAATTATTACACACGAGGAAAATCATGAAAACATTAATCACAATCGCACTGTTAACCACCTGTCTCTTTACGGCAAACGCACAAGATTTCGGTAACCAACAAAAATTAAATTGTATAACTATTTCCAATGGGAGTGACCTTAACAGCATAGGTTCGGAGGGTTCAGGAGTTACTAAAGTTGATGAAGAAGGATCAGGAGTAACAAAAGTCGATGAAGAAGGATCAGGGGTAACAAAAACTGAATCCGATGGGACAAGAGTAAAGACTTATTGCCAGTTTAATAAAATCTAACACTACTG
>JALSIL010000225.1 GCA_026990095.1 Lysobacterales bacterium | reverse complement strand
TCTACAGCTGAATTTATTTGAAAAAAGGGACTTGATACCTCTGTTAGAAGGAATTCCGATTAACATAAAAGTATCGAATCCAAATCAAATGACGATATTTTGAAAGTTAACGGGACAGTAGTGATAAGAATTACAAAATTATCGTACTCATGAGAATAATGTCCACCTGCTCCAACACGACCAACGCTGTATGATTTTGCTTTTAGTAATTCATGCAAAGCCACCCGTCCGTCCTCTGATAATTTAAAGTCTTTATCATAGTCAAATTCGATAGTATCTAAGCTATCAGGCGTTTCATCCCAACCATAGTCAGTTAAACCAAAAGTGCTAAACATCACCATAAAAACCGTGATGCTGAGGTATGAAATCATGTTTGTTGCGGTGTTTGTCATTTAATTTTCATTATATCAATATTATTTAAACAGTTTTATTGTATGAAAGTTCAAATAAGATAGTTTGTTATATGTCATTACATCTGTATTGACAATAATGTATATCAGTCTATAATTCAGTTATGAATAAGTTAAAAAAATCTGAATACTTACAAATAAGAGTCTCCAAACAGCAAAAAGAGATAATCAAATCAACAGCAAAATCAGCTGGCGTTGATATGTCGACTTGGGTGTTACAACGTGTTTTAAACAATAAATCACAACAATTTTTAACTATTTTATCCCAATTTAACACTTTAGAAGATAGCTTTGTTTTTGCTCGGTTACATGATTTCCTTATGCTTTGTTCAAAAACTGATTTTGAACAAACAGTTAGTATTAAGCCAACCAGTAAACTGTCTGACTTTCAGATAAATTACACCATTGCCATGATAGAACACCGTGCTCACACTTTAGGTTGCACTGCTCCTGATTGGATTAACGACTTTCCTATTCTTCATGAGCCTTATTTTGGAACAAGCCTTAAAAGCTTAAGATTGCATCTGTTAATCAATTCACCTATCGCTTTTAAGCAACGAAATATTTATATAGACTCAACGCTTGGAGGGCGAGTTTAATGCTTGTACTTAATAAAAAAGACATCTTGAAATTGTTTGATTTACTTAATGCTGAACTTTTAAAGGAAAAGACAAAAAGTGAACTTCATATTGTTGGGGGTGCCGTAATGTGTTTGGTTCTTGACGCTCGTGCATCAACGATGGATGTTGATGGTTTGTTTAAACCAGCGGCTATTGTGAGAAAATTAGCAAAAAAAGTAAGTGCAGAATTTGGAGCTGATGAAAACTGGCTTAATGATGCTGTCAAAGGATTTTTTAGTCCAACAGGTGATTTCAATAATTACTTGCAATTATCAAACCTCACTATATATACCGCCACTCCTGAATATCTATTAGCAATGAAATGTTTAGCAATGCGTATTGGTGCAGAGTTTCATGACATTAATGATATTCGTTATTTACTCCGATACCTCAATATTGAAACTTACCAACAGGCCTGTGACGTTATTGCCAAATATTATCCATTAGAACGTTTTCCTCAAAAAACTTTATATGCTCTGGAAGAAATAATAGAGGAAGATTTTACAGACTGTTATTAGTCTTCAAACCACTTTTTTAGAGACTTTTGCATAACTATATGGCGAAAGAAAAAATAGAGAAAATTTACCAGATTGAGTTAAAAATTGAAGGTAATAACCAGTTATTGGCGAGATTTTTAGCGAAAAGCTGGTGAATTTAATCATTTTTTACTCGTCACTATAATTATGCAAAGGTCTCTTTTATAACTTGATAAACCTTATCGTTTTCTAGCAGTTCAATATGACCAATTTCTCGACCAATCCACTTATTCTCTTCTGGAATTTTTAAATCATATTCAGTATGAATGCCAAGGGCTGAATTGACAGTCACTAGCCCATCACCCACAACATTGTTAGCAACTACCGAGTCATTTTTTTTAGATGTTGTGGCTGCGATGGCATAACATTGAATATTTTCTGGTAATGGCACATAAGTCCTTTTGTCTTTGTTGTGTTCAAATCTGTCGTGTTGGTTCCAGTCTTCATCAATAATATTGCCGTAACGCAAATCGGTAATGCCGCCACTGCGAATATTGGTTATTTTAGTGAATGGTTCGGTATAAGGGCTGACCTTTAGCATGGTATTGAGCCAGTTTCCGCCTTTTTCCAGTAACGCACCATGATGTGGCGTACCAAGAAAAATAATTTTGTCGCATTGCTTTAACCAGCTCTGGTGCGCTCTTTGCGCATAATAACAGGCACTTCTAGCAAGCAAACCTCCCATGCTGTGAGCGAGTATAGAAATTGTTAAATTAGGTTGTCCTATTTGTTCTAACAACAATGCCAGTTCTTTACCATTTTCAGTAACATGTTTACCCGTATTATAATGTAAATACAAGCAGGTGTAGCCTAATTCTTCTGCTAGTGCTTGACCGTGGTCATGATTGTTTCTCAGCCATTGCAAATCATTCATGCACAAACCATGAATTAAAATCAAAACTTTCCCCTTTGTTTTTTTGATTAATTCACCAATGTCCTCTTTTGATAAAGATTTGCCATCACGCCTTAGACTCATGTGGATAGCCAGAGGGTTGCTGTGTTTATGCAGATAATCACCTATCACGCCATTGGTTGCGGCAATTATAGCTTCACGACTGCGAAAAGACTGTTTTTCACCGATGACATCGCTGAGTTTGCCTAACATCACATCTATTCCATCACCAAAGGCATCGGTAATCTTGCGGATATTGCGGTAAACCATGCCCGAAATTCCTTTGGCATCTTTTTTGGGGTCGCCAATAATTCCCGTAAAAGAAGCAATGGTGCTGTGCAAGGATTCGACAATATTTGTCACGCCTTTAACGGCATCAACTGTAAGTTTTGTCGCACCTTGCAAATCACTTACTGCATTTTTTGGAAGTTGTTTCATTGTTATTTACTGAAAACGATTGGCTCGCCTTGTTTATCAAATGTCATGTATTTGCTCAAATCACCACCTGATTCGACTGTTTTCATCATCAGTTCAAGTTGTTTTAAAGCGGTTTCATCACTTGGCAACTTATTTTGATTGCCAGATAATGCCGCCACTGAAACCAAGTCCCATTCTCGATTTTGTTGTTTTGATTCTTGCACCAAATCACCAAAACCAGTTAACTCTGCTACAGGCTTACTCAAAGTCATTACCGGCGTTAATTCTCCACCTAGGCTCGCGTTAAAGCGATAGGCTTCATCACCCTTATGGTCTTCTGGTAACGACTTTTTCATAAAGACAAAGAGAAACAACTGAGGT
>JALSIL010000224.1 GCA_026990095.1 Lysobacterales bacterium | reverse complement strand
GTTTTACACTCAAATCCAGTATTGGACAAGTCGATGCCAGTAATGCCATGCCGGGAGGCTCTTTCACCCTAACGGGAGGATTTTGGCAAGCCTCTGTCCCAACAAACACCACAGAATCAATTTTTAACAACGGATTTGAATAGGAAAATACCATGAATAAATTATATATGCTTTTTGCTTTAATCACACTCGCTTTTACGGCACAAACAGCTCCTGTAGGCAGTGGTTTTAGCTACCAAGGACAACTTACTGATGGCGGCACACCAGCCAACGGCAGTTACGACATTATTATAGATGCTTATAAACTCGCCTCTGGTGGAACAACCCTAGCTTCGCAAACTTTTAATGGAGTTTCCGTTAACGCTGGATTATTTAACATTCCACAAGTGGATTTTGGCGATGCTCTTTATGATGGCAGTGAAATATGGTTAGAAATATCGGTAAGGACTGCTGGAAGTGGTTCATTTTTTCCTTTGTCACCTCGCCAGCGTATGACTGCAACACCTTATGCGGTGCAAGCTGAATATTTATCAGGAACGGGTGCATCGACTAATGACTTGCTGCAATTTGATGGTTCTGATTGGATTCCTACGGCTGTGTCGTTATCGCCTTGGACTAAAGTTGGCACAAAAGTATCCTACACAGGCGGTCGAGTGGGAATTGGCACAAGCAATCCAAATTCCACACTGCATATCTCATCCTCGGCAACAGATGACCCATTTCGAGCCCAAATCGGAGGTGCAACAAAATTTGTGGTAAAAAATAATGGCGGCATGAGTATTGGCATTAATGCAAATCCGCCAGCTAATGGTTTATACGTGGAAGGTGATGCAAAACAAAATGCCAACTCAAGTGGAATGATGAAATACTTGGTTTTTGCCTTTTGTACAAGCGGTGTTTCAAATGGAAGTTTTACTGGTCCTGCACTTATTAATCGTGCCGTGAATAATGTCAACAGTGGAACAATTAGCATTGCAAGTGGTGCAAATGAAGGCCAATGTGAAATCACCTTTCCATCAAGCATCTCAACAAGATATTGGCAAACATCCATAACGGGAACCGACCCGAATCTGGGTGGGCATTGCAATCGGATTTCCTCGACGACAATGCGTTGTTATGGTCTCAAGTTAAGCAATGGCAACCCAAGAGCCGTCAATCTCATGCTAACAGTCTATTAAAGTGCCTTGTGCTAAAGGTTCAATAGCAAAATAACCCGCTAAAGTCTGGCCCATATCGGCAAACGAGTGTCGTTTGCCGATATTTTTGGGCCTGATATTTTGTCCAAAAAACACCACGGGCACGTGTTCTCGTGTGTGATCAGAGCCTTTAAACGTTGGGTCACAGCCATGATCGGCGGTAATCAAAGCGATATCATTTTCGCCCATTAAAGCTTCCAACTCAGGAATACGTTTATCAAACTCTTCAATGGCATTGGCATAACCTGCCACATTTCGACGATGCCCAAAATGGCTATCAAAATCAACAAAGTTGGCAAAAACAAGGGTGTTATCCCCTGCTCTTTTCAGCTCATCCAACATGGCATCAAATAATTCCATGTTGTTTTTTCCTTTGACGCATTTACTAATGCCTCGCCCTGAAAATATGTCATTGATTTTACCCACCGAAATAACCTTTCCTCCTTGTGCGGACAACTTATCAAGCAAAGTTGGTTCTATTGGTGGCGTGGTTAAATCACGACGATTGGCTGTTCGGATGAAATCTTCTGGCGATTCACCAACAAATGGTCTAGCGATTACACGAGTTATATTCAATTCTTCGGTTAAACCCTTAGCAATTTTGCAAATACGCATGAGTTCATCTAAACCAAAGTATTTTTCATGCGCTGCTATTTGAAAAACCGAATCCGCCGAAGTGTAACAAATTGGTTGACCTGTTTTGATGTGCTCTTCGCCCAAGCGTTTAATAATTTCTGTACCACTGTCGTGGCAATTACCCAATATTCCTGGTAGTTTTGCCAAATTAATAAAATCATCAATTAATGGTTGTGGAAAACAAGGCGAGCTTTTGGGAAATGTTCCCCATGCAAATGGTACAGGCACCCCTGCCATTTCCCAATGACCACTGGGAGTATCTTTGTCTTTGGATTGTTCTACCGCATAACCATAAGCACCTTGCACTTGTATGCTTTCATCAATTCCTTTCATGGGCTTGCCACAACTCGCTTCCAATGCATGAGCCAAACCTAAACGCGTTAGGTTGGGAATACGCAGTACTCCTTTTCGTTGTTCATTATCACACTTTCCTTCAAAACAAGCTTGTGCAATATGTCCCAAAGTGTTTGCTCCTTCATCGCCATAAAGATTTGCATCGGCACTGGCACCAATACCCAAAGAATCCATGACTAATATTATTGCTCGTCTCATAAAGTTACTTTTGCCCAAATCCCGATATAGGTAACATAATTATAGCACAACACCTATGATGAAAAATAAAAGAGTGTATCAAGCCTGCGGAATACCGCAGGGTTGATATAATAACATTCTTAAAACTCATTTACCATCCAAAAAGTTCTTGAGCATTTGATGCCCATGTTCGGTCAAGATGCTTTCGGGGTGAAATTGTACGCCTGATATGGCGTATTGTTTGTGTTTAAAACCCATGATTTCATCGAAATTGCCTTGGTCATCTTCTGTCCATGCGGTAATTTCTAAGCAATCGGGCAAGCTGTCTTTTTCAACCACTAAAGAATGATAACGGGTCACTGTTACGGGATTTTCTATTCCTGTAAAAACATCGTTACCTTGGTGATAAACTTTTGAAGTTTTGCCGTGCATGATTTGTTTGGCACCAATAACTTTACCGCCAAAGACCTGTCCAACCGATTGATGCCCTAAACAAACACCCAATAATGGCGTGTTGCCTGCACAAGCTTTTATCATTTCCATGGATATTCCTGCTAAATCGGGATTGCAAGGACCTGGTGAAATAACCACTTGGCTTGGATTAAGAGCCATTGCCTGTTTGGCTGTTAATTCGTCATTTCTGATGACTTTAACTTCACAACCCAATTCTCCAAAATATTGCACCAAGTTGTAAGTGAATGAATCGTAATTATCAATCATTAATAACATTATAAATCTCCACTTGTGGCAATTGATACCGCGTTAAAAACCGCTTTGCCTTTGTTCAACGTTTCTTCCCATTCTTTACTTGGGTCACTGTCTGCTACCAATCCTGCACCTGCTTGGATATGTAATTGCTCGTCTTTTATGACCGCTGTTCGAATAGCAATTGCCCAAT
>JALSIL010000223.1 GCA_026990095.1 Lysobacterales bacterium | reverse complement strand
TTGCCGATAGCTGCGTTACTAAAACAGTTGCGTAGCTTGCTATGCGCCTATTTTAGTGCCTTGCTCTCGACAAAAATCAGTGCGCTATAAATTCCGCATTCGTAACCGCGCGAAGTATACTTGCCTAATGATTGCAAAGTTGGAATGATTGATGAGTAAAATTATTATTGGAATAAGTCGTTGTTTATTAGGTGATCCAGTCCGTTATGATGGTGGACATAAAAAACATTCACTGATTATTGACATTTTCAGTCGTTTCTGTGAATTCCACAGTTTTTGCCCAGAAGTAGAAATTGGTCTGGGAATTCCTCGAACGCCTATCCAGTTAGTGAAACAAAATGGCCAGATACGATGCATTGAAATTGAAAATACCAAACGTGATGTTACTCAGGCATTAACTGAAATTGCTGAGCACCAAAAAAATAACATTCTTAAACTGAGCGGCTACATTTTTAAAGGAAATTCCCCAAGTTGTGGACCACACAATGTGAAAATACTTGTTGATAATCAAACTCGACTGGATGGAACAGGAATCTTTGCTAAAGAAATTATTAAAATGCTTCCGCTTTTACCAGTTGCAGACGAACTTAGGCTCGAGGATACTAAAATACGAAAAAAATTTATTGAACGTATCTTTATGTATTATCGTTGGAAGCAGTTAACCTCTGAAAAATTTTCAAAGGAACTTTTATATCAATTCCATGACCGATATAAAAAATATATAAAGTTACACCCTCAATTTTCTGAACTGGAAATAAAACTTTCTGTAATTGATAATAATAATTTTCACAAATTCAGTAACGCGTATTTTTATTTGTTAATGAAAATGTTTATGGCTCGCTGAACAAATAATTTGTCATTTTTGTAACTTAGAAATGCGCATGAAATTAGCTAAACAACTTGCTTGTCTTTTTATTCAACTTATCCTATACACACTCCTTATTTACCAATACAAAAACTTGAAAAAATTTTTCCTAATAAATCATCCGATGTAAATTTCCCGGTGATTTCAGACAATGCATTTTGAGCTTGGCGCAAATCTTCAGCAACTAATTCGCCTGCTTGTATTGCAATTAATTGCTGTAATGCATTTTCTACGGCTTTAGACGCTCGCTCAATTGCTTCGATATGACGCCTTCGAGCAATAAAGACATCTTCAGCTTCAGAATCAAAGCCCATGCAGCTTTTGAGATGACTGGTTAATAAATCAACACCTTTGTTCTGTTTAATGGATAGATAAATCTGCGTACCTTGGTCAGATTGTATAATCTCGGGTTCTATCCCCAGCAGATCAATCTTATTGTAAATTTTGGTTACTGGAATATTATCGGGTAATAATTTCTGAATAGACTGGCTTTCTGGTTGTTGAGCGTCAATAACCAATAACACTCTGTCAGCCTTGCTGATTTCCTCATGGGCTCGTCTAATTCCTTCAATTTCAATTGCATGGTCACTGTCTCTTAAACCTGCTGTGTCGATAATGTGTAAAGGCATACCATCAATCTGGATACGTTCTCGTAAAACATCCCGTGTGGTTCCTTCAATTTCGGTTACTATTGCCACTTCGTGTCCTGTCAATGCATTTAATAAACTTGATTTTCCCGCATTTGGTTTACCTGCTAAAACAACAGTCATACCATCTCGCAATAATCGGCCTTGTTTTGCGGTTTGTAAAATCTGTTTTATTGTGCCCAGAATATTTTTTATTCTTTTTTCAACACTCCCATCAGTTAAAAAATCAATTTCTTCATCGACAAAATCTATTGCAGCTTCAATATAGATACGCAGTTCTGTTAATTCTTCCAATAGCTCATTAATGCGTTCAGAAAACTGCCCTTGCATTGATTTTTGAGCAGAACGAACAGATTGCTCGGTGCTGCTTTCAATTAAATCAGCAACCGCTTCCGCCTGAGCTAAATCCATCTTGTTATTCAAAAATGCCCGTTCGGTAAATTCACCGGGAGAAGCCATTCTTGCCCCCAGTTCCAAAACTCTGCGTAACATCATATCCAGAATTACTGAACCACCATGGCCTTGCAATTCAAGGATATCTTCACCGGTATATGAATTTGGAGCTGGAAAATAAATAGCAATACCGCTATCTAAAATAGCGTTATCAGACTCCAGAAATGAACAAAAAACTGCCTGTCTGGCAGGTAAAGGTTTGTTGATAAGTTGTTTGGCGATATCGGGAGCAAATTCGCCAGAAATTCTAATAATGCCGACACCGCCGTTTCCTGGCGGTGTCGCGATTGCAGCAATTGTATCAGTGTTTTTGTTCACTGATAGAGCAGAATCATTTTTCTTTTTCAATCTGTCTGGTGATAACCCATTGCTGGATAATTGATAAGGTGTTGTTGACTACCCAGTACAGAACCAGCCCGGCTGGAAAAAACAGGAAGAAAACTGTGAAAATGATGGGGAACATTTTCATGACTTTTGCCTGTAATGGATCGACCGGTGCAGGATTCAGACTTTGTTGAATCTTCATGGTGATCCCCATAAGAACCGGCAAAATATAAAATGGATCTTTGGCTGACAAATCCTGTATCCATAACGCAAATGGAGCCTGCCGAAGTTCTACGGTTTCGACCAAAACCCAATACAAGGCAATAAACACAGGAATTTGCACCAGAATTGGCAAACAACCTCCAAGCGGGTTTACTTTTTCTTTTTTGTACAAATTCATCATTTCGGTATTGAAACGTTGTCGATCATCACCGAATTTTTCTTTCAATTCCTGTAAGCGTGGTTGAATCTTACGCATTTTTGCCATTGATTTATAACTTGCCTGAGACAAGGGGAAAAACAATAACTTGATACACAGAGTCACACCCATAATGGCAAAACCCCAGTTTCCAACCATCGAATAAATTTTATTTAGCAGCCAATAAATGGGCTTACCAATAAAAGTTAGCCAACTATAATCCACAGTCAATTCCAGTCCTTTGGCAACTTTTTCCATCATCGGCTGAATTTTAGGGCCGGCAAATAGTGTTGCTACCAAAGTTTTTTCACTACCCGCAGGAATTGAGACAGGTTCGGTATATGTACCAATCACATATCTCCAGTCTTTAAGTTTTTTGGTATACAGAGTATTGGTATTCTCTTGAGGAGGAACCCAAGCCGAAGCAAAATAATGTTGAATCATTGCAACCCATCCTCCTTTGGTCTGCACTTTCAGGTTTTCAGACTCCATGTCTTCAAAACTAACTTTCTGGTATTTTTCCTCTTCTGTATAAATTACCCCTCCTGCGTAGGTTCTGATA
>JALSIL010000222.1 GCA_026990095.1 Lysobacterales bacterium | reverse complement strand
ATTCAACTTATTAAGCAATGCTTTTAAATTCACCAAAGAAGGAGAGGTCGTAATTAAAATCAATGCAGTAGAAGCTTCTGATTACGTCGTTATTTCAGTACAAGACACGGGCATTGGCATTGATGAAGGTTTAATAAAGAGTTTATTTGAACCCTTTGTTCAAGCCGACTCTGCAATCACTCGAAAATTTGGTGGAACTGGCTTGGGTTTGGCAATTTGCAAACAACTTACCGAAAAAATGAATGGCACAATTGATGCCACATCTATAATTAATACTGGAACCACTTTTACCATCGAAATTCCTCTCAAGCTTGATAAAGCACCTTTCGCAACCCAATATGTGCAAACAAGTCGTTCAAACATTTGCCTGTTGTTAAATGAGTCTCATGTAAGGGAAAGTATCGTTGAGTATTGCCAATTATTAAACATCGCCTACGGTGTTCAGGTGGATGATAAAACCACGTGCGTTTTTATTGATGAAAAACTTAGCACCAATAGTCAGTTCAAAAAACTCTTAGCGATAGCACAAAATTACAAAATCTCCGTCATTGCTATTGGTTTTGATGGGCATGCTTATCCAGAAGACTTAAAGGATTTAAATGTTCCACTTATTATTTCTCCGCCGCCATTGACTTTTAAAAAAATGCAAGAACTGTGCTTAGATGAATTCAGTATTGGCAAACCAAGTCTTTCATCAAGCCAATTCATCACGCACCAAAGGGCTTTGAAATTATTAGTGGTAGAAGACAGTGCCATTAACCAACAAGTTAGTATAGAGATGCTGGAAAAAATGGGTCACATGGTGGATGTGGTGGATAGTGCAGAAGAAGGGCTGACCATGTTACAAAGAAACAACTACGACCTGTTGTTTTTAGACTATCATTTGCCCGGAATGGATGGTTTTCAATTAATTCAACAATGGAATAACACACAAAAGATACCTGTGATTATGGTTACCGCTGATTTAACAGACAAAGTTTTACTCAAAGCACAGAAGCACAATGTGACGGATGTGATTGCCAAACCCTTTAGTCAACAAACGCTTTCAAAAATAATAAAAAAGACAATGGGATTTGATTAAGCCCCAAATCACTGTGGTTGCAAAGAAACGGTGCTTTTCTCATCTGGGACAAACTCCTTGTTGTAAATAAATTAAGAGTTTGTTAATCTAGCCATCACTTTCTAAATTATTGGATTAAATATGTCATTATTTGATATGGTTGCTATTTTAATTACTTTAGCAGCATTATTTTCACTCATTAATTATAAGACCATAAAACTTCCTAACGGCATAGGCATCATGCTTATTGGTCTACTTATGTCGATTGCTTTGATTGTCATAAATAAGGTTGGCTTGTATTCGACCGAATCAATTCAGCATGTTTTTGCCAGTGTAGACTTTAACGAGACGGTATTAAACGGCATGTTGAGTTTTTTGCTGTTTGCTGGTGCCTTGCATGTCAATATTAATAAATTGGCGGAGCTCGCCGATACTATTGCAGTATTGGCAACCATTGGTGTTGCTATTTCTGCGGCTATTGTCTCTTTTGTAGCCTATTATATTTTTATGTGGCTAGGAATAGAGGTTTCTTATATGTATTGCCTTTTATTTGGCGTACTTATCTCTCCTACCGATCCCATTGCGGTGATGGGGATACTTAAGAAAATTGGTGCACCTAAATCCATCGAAGTAAAAATCACGGGGGAATCTTTGTTCAATGACGGAGTTGCTGTGGTGTTTTTTATTGTTGTTTTAGAATTGGCAGTCAACCCTGGTTCTATGTCTGCCAAAGACGTGGGACTGCTTTTTGCAAAAGAAGCCATAGGAGGTGCAATTTATGGATTCATCATTGGCTACACGGCTTATTTGCTTTTAAAAGCAGTGGATGATTATCAGGTTGAAGTTTTGATTACCATTGCCCTTGTCATGGGCGGTTACTCTTTAGCACAGCACTTACACCTTTCTGGCCCTATAGCCATTGTTGTTGCAGGATTAATGATAGGCAATAAAGGGCGAAGATTAGCCATGAGTGACAACACCAGAAAACGATTGGATGATTTTTGGGAGCTGATTGATGAAGTTTTAAACGCCTTACTCTTTTTGTTAATCGGCGTAGAACTGCTGATAATTCAAATTTCACAAAATTATATAATTGCTGCCCTACTTATTATTCCAACGGTATTAATTGCCCGTTTTATAAGTGTTGGGTTGCCTGTTTTCTTACTTAAATTCAAAAACTCCTATTCTCCGCACGCCGTTAAAATTCTGACATGGGGAGGGTTGCGAGGTGGTATTTCTGTGGCACTTGCTTTATCAATCCCTCTCGGAGAATGGCGAGACCCACTTTTAACAGCCACCTATGCAGTGGTGGTTTTTAGTATACTTGTTCAAGGATTAACCATAGGTAAAGTGGCTGCGATGGCAAAGAAATAAGAAAATACATTAATTTCACTCACTTACAGAAATTAATTGTTGCAATTTAAAAACTTAGTGTTAGAATCCTCAACCTTAATGATGCGGGGTGGAGCAGTATGGCAGCTCGTCGGGCTCATAACCCGAAGGTCGTAGGTTCAAATCCTGCCCCCGCTACCAATTTAATACAGTAATATTTTAATCGTTATTACTTTTAAAAAGGCTCCTTTAGGGGCCTTTTTTGATGGTGAAGTTTAAACAGATGAAACAAGACAAATTAACAGAATTATTAGCCCCTGTCGTAGAAGATCTTGGTTATATTTTTTGGGGTATAGAATACCAAGTACGCAAAGCAGATGCCTTATTGCGGGTTTATATTGACCATGAAAATGGAATCAGTGTTGATGATTGTGCTACGGTAAGCCACGAAATTTCTGGTATACTCGATGTTGAAGAGCCTATTACCATGGCGTATATCTTAGAAGTTTCCTCGCCAGGAATGGATCGGATTTTATTTACTGCACCACAATTTGAAGAATTTATAGGCAACTATGTTAAAATAAAACTAAATCATATGGTTGATGGACGCAGAAAAATTAAAGGTCTAATTACATCTGTCGAAAACCAAGTCATCACGATTAAGGCGGAAGACGAAGAAGTAACAATTGAATTTGATAAAATTATGAGAGCACGGATAAACCCTGATCTCAATGGAGTTAACAAATAATGAGTAAAGAAATTTTATACGTAGCAGAAGCTCTATCTAACGAAAAAAATGTTAGTAAAGAAGTAATCTATGAAGCAATCGAAATTGCTTTAGCGACTGCAACACGAAAAAAATACCGCAAAGATATGGATGTTAAGGTCATTATCGACA
>JALSIL010000221.1 GCA_026990095.1 Lysobacterales bacterium | reverse complement strand
GCTTGGTCGTTCTTTTTTCAGCAGGGGGTTGGGTTTTGGTAAAAAAACAAATCATTCGCCTTGCTCTAGGTTTGGTGGTTATGTTATTACTGGCACAAGTAAAACCTGAAAAGTTGGCAGGTCTTACACCTTGGCTCTATGTGTTAACTATTTTGTTATTGTTGGCTGTTTTTTTCTTTGGCTACGAATCCAAAGGAGCCACTCGATGGATAAAAATCGGTATCCGATTTCAACCCTCAGAGTTAGCAAAGTTGGTTATTCCACTTATGATTGCTTGGTTTTATCGTTACCGAATTTTGCCTCCTGATCTTAAATCAATAGGCATCAGTTTGTTGATATTGCTTATTCCAGTTTTTTTGATATTTAAACAACCTGATTTAGGCACCTCTATCTTAGTAGCCATTAGTGGACTGTTTGTCCTTTTCCTTGCAGGGCTGTCATGGAAATACATTCTTGGAGGTTTGGTTACTCTTGTTTCAGCTGCGCCAATTATGTGGCTATTTTTTATGAAAGAATACCAAAAACAACGGGTCTTGACTTTTCTTAATCCGACTCAGGACTCTCTTGGTTCGGGGTGGAATATTATCCAATCAGAAATTGCCATTGGTTCTGGAGGGCTTTTAGGTAAAGGTTGGCAAAATGGCAGCCAGACACAACTGGATTTTTTACCTGAGCACTCTACCGACTTTATTTTATCTGTTTTATCTGAGGAATTTGGCTTATTGGGTGTAACAATTCTATTGCTCTTATACATCGCTATTATTCTAAGAGGGCTTTATATTGCCTCCCAAGCCAAAGACACCTTTAATCGATTAATTGCGGGGGCACTAACCTTGACTTTTTTTGTCTATCTCTTTATAAATGCCGGAATGATTAGTGGTTTGCTGCCTGTAGTTGGTGTACCATTACCATTAGTAAGCTATGGAGGGACTTCGATTATCACTCTCATGGCAGGATTTGGCATGATTATGTCTGTATACAACCATAGGAAATTATTGAAATCATGAAGAAAATATTACTGTTACTTTTTATTGCGGTGAGTACACAAGCAAAAAACACCACACCAAACTTAGATAACTTTATAACTCGGGTTGCCAAAAACAATAATTTAGATGAGAAATACATTCGCCTTATATTAAAGCAAGCCGAAAAGAAACAAAACATTATCGATGCCATGAATCGCCCTGCTGAAAAAAAGAAACAATGGTACGAATACCGAAATATTTTTCTTAAACAAAAACGCATAACGCAAGGGGTAAAGTTTTGGGAAAAACACGCAAAAACACTCACAGCTGTTAGCCAAAAAACAGGTGTACCTGCTGAAATTATTGTTGCCATTATCGGTGTGGAAACAAATTATGGTGGCAATAAAGGTTCGTACAGAGTCATAGATGCCCTCTATACTCTTGCATTTCATTACCCCAAACGCTCTAAATTTTTTACGGCTGAACTAGAGAAATTTTTAGTGCTTACAACCAAGGAGAAAATTTCTGCATTACAAACAAAAGGATCGTATGCTGGAGCAATGGGGTTTGGTCAGTTTATGCCCAGTTCTTACCTCATGTATGCAGTGGATTATGACAAAGATGGCCAGCGTGATTTATTAAATAATGTTGATGATGCGATTGCCAGCGTGGCAAATTATTTTAAAGCTCATGGCTGGAAAAAAGGACAAAGCATCGCCCACAAAGCTTATACCGATAAAAAATTTACTGCACTGAAAAAACAAGAACTAAAACCCTCTTTAACCGTTAAAGAGTTGGCAGAACTAGGTTACCACACAAATATAAAACTTGATGAAAACACCACAGTCAGCTTGACTCAACTGCAACAAAAAGACCACAAAGACTATTGGTTTGCATTGCATAACTTTTATGTCATTACTCGATACAACCACAGTGAAATGTATGCCATGGCAGTATATCAATTGGCTCAAGAAATAAAACAGTTAAAGAATAAGTAATGAAGGCGTTGAAAATACAATTAATTGTTTTGGCATTATTTGTTGTCGGTTGTTCTAAAAAAGAACAAAGAAGAACCCATATTACCAATGAAGGTCGTTATTCAATTGCACAAGACAGAGCCCCAGATTTTGAAAACTATAACCCCAGCATAATAGCGCAAACCGATATTTTACCCGAACCAAAAAGTCGCTATGGCAATCATTCACCGTATATTGTATTCGGCAAAACTTATTATTTAGCCAATAGCAAGGATGATTTTGAACAAACTGGCACGGCTTCGTGGTACGGTAAAAAGTTTCATGGGCACACCACTTCAAATATGGAAATATTTGATATGTATAAAATGACTGCAGCACACCGAACCTTGCCATTGCCCAGTTATGTTGAAGTAACCAATTTAGACAATAACAAAAAAGTCATTGTTCGTGTTAATGATAGAGGACCATTTAAGAGTAAACGCATAATAGATTTATCTTGGGCAGCAGCACGGGCCTTGGGGTATGACAAAAAAGGCCTCGCCAATGTTCACATAAGACTCATTCAGGCTCCTGGAAAAAAACAAGCACAAAAAAAACAGCCGCAATTAGTTGAGTACACAGCACCAGAAACAAACAGCCTTAAATACTTACAAATAGGAGCTTTTTCTGAAAAAAGTAAAGCACTTGAAATTGCAAAAAGTATAAGCACTAAAGTTTTTCTGCCCGTGCATGTGACCAATACAGTTGCAGCCAACCCCTTGTTTCGGGTTCGCATAGGACCGCTTTCGGAAGATGAAAATATCATTGATATTATTCAAAAAGTACACAAACAAGGTTTTCAGAACACAAAAATGGTTATCGAATAATTGATTGTTTTAAAAAATCAAAATAAAGCAAAAATTAAACAATGGCACGACCCCAATTGCCCTTACCAAATAGATTTTATTATTCACAAGCTTTCACTTTTTTCAGTGCATGAAGATCAAGATTCGTTAACTTTGGCTTATGGCTATATCGATCAAGAAACTAAAGGACTAACCCCAGCTCATTTTATTTGCAAAAAAATCGTGAAACACGGTGTGTATAAAGGTTTGAATGCCTGTTATGGTTCATTTATCCTTATTCATTGCAATAAAAAAACACATGAAGTTATTCTTGCTAACGATGCTCTGGGTGACTTTGCTCTTCATTATACCAGGAACAAAACTTATTTTTGTGTCTCCGACTTGCCCAGTGCATTATTAACCCAACACAACAATCAAATAAATCGTGCTAGAGTCGTGGATTTTTTTGCTTTAACGCAACCTGCTAATAATGGTAGCTTTTTTAAAAACATAACCCAATTAAAC
>JALSIL010000220.1 GCA_026990095.1 Lysobacterales bacterium | reverse complement strand
GTGACGAGTAAAAAATGATTAAATTCACCAGCTTTTCGCTAAAAATCTCGCCAATAACTGGTTATTACCTTCAATTTTTAACTCAATCTGGCAAATTTTCTCTATTTTTTCTTTCGCCATATAGTTACGCAAAGGTCTCTATTATTTAAACGCCTGCAATATAAAAATGTTACAAAAAAAATGGCAACTTATTTAAGCTGCCATTTATTGTATCTATTTTGATAAAAATTAAGCCTGCATTTGAGTTTTAAGCTTTTTCAAAGCCACTGCTTCGAGTTGCCTAACGCGTTCAGCAGAGATGCCGTATTTGTCAGCTAGTTGATGCAATGTGGCTTTTTTGTCTTGTAACCAACGGCTTTCGATAATGTCTAAACTGCGTTCATCGAGTTTATCTAAGCCTTTAAATAATAAGTTGTGGTTTTTATCATCACGTGTTTCTTTTTCAAGGATGTCTTCAGGTGATGGAGATGAATTGGTTAACCACGCTTGTGGTGAAAATGTATTGTCTTCGTCATTTTCATCCATTGGCATATCAAAACAGACATCTTGTCCATGTAAACGCGATTCCATTTCGACAACCACTTCAGGTTTAACATCTAAATCTTTAGCAATTTTTGCAATTTCTGGTCCACGCAACCAACCCAAGCGTTTTTTGTTTTTACGTAAGTTAAAAAACAATTTTCGGTGTGCTTTAGTTGTAGCAACTTTAAGTATGCGCCAGTTCTTCAAGATGTACTCGTGTATTTCGGCACGAATCCAATGCACAGCAAAAGACACTAAGCGAACTTTGTGTGATGGATCAAAGCGTTTAACAGCTTTCATTAAACCAATGTTGCCTTCTTGAATGAGGTCGCCAACTGGTAAGCCATAACCTGCATAAGAGCGAGCCACATAGACCACAAAGCGTAAATGCGATGTGACTAAACGGTGAGCCGCCTCTAAATCGTTGTTTTCAAAGACTTTATGACCAAGTTCGATTTCTTCTTCTCGTGATAAGATGGCAATCTGATTGACTGCACTGACGTAGCTTTCTAAAGATCCAGAAAGGGTAGGAATTTTAGCTATGTCTTTTATGTTTGAATTGATTTCTTTTAAATCTGTTTTCATTTTATTACTCCTAGTTATTCCCGATAATCGGCAAATAAATGTGTTAGATAAAAATCTGTCCTTCCTATGAAGCAACAGAGGTGCGAATTATATACTAAGACAAGTATTTAACGCAATAGTTCAAAAGTCATGGTGTTTAATTTATTGATTAATATCACACAAACAGTGAGCATATTGCGTTAATTCTCCCTGTTTTGCATGCGTGACTAATTCCAATGATTTCTCTAGTGGTGAAAGTATCTTTTCAATCAACTTATTTTGTTTTGGTAGAATATCAATATCAAAATTATCGCTAACTTGTGCTAGTGTTGACATAAAAAACTGCTGGGCGGCAGTGAGTTCAGGTTCAATCCATATCAAGTCAAAATTATTACCTATACTGGCTTTGTTTGCGGCATCAGCAATCGCATCGGACAAAGTGCCAATTTCATCAATAAGACCAAATTCTTTGGCTTGTTTGGCGGTCCACACACGTCCACGTGCAATGCTATCAACCAGTTCAATGTCCATGTTTCGTGCCATTGCCACTGATGAAATAAATTGTTGGTAGCCGTGGTCAATACTGGATTGGATTAGTTCAGCTAAGTTTTCGTTTAGTTCTCTGTCGGCTCGAAAAGCTCCCGCCCAATCAGAGGTGCCTACGCCATCGGTGTGTACACCAATTTTGGCTAGAGTTTTTGGGTAAGTCATAAACATGCCAAAAATGCCTATTGAGCCAGTAATAGTGGCATCGGAGGCATAAATTTTATCAGCCGTCATGGAAATCCAATAACCACCTGAGGCGGCAACATTGCCCATAGAAACCACCACTGGTTTACCTGCAATTTTTATGGCATCGACTTCTCGTCTGATTTGCTCGGAGGCAAAAACCGCTCCACCGCCAGAATTGACCCGCAGCACTACGGCTTTAACGGATTTATCCAAACGGGCTTGACGAAGGAGGTTGCTAGTCGAAACACCTCCAATACTGCCTGCATCTTGTTCACCATTCAAAATAGTGCCTTCGGCTACAATGATGGCAATTTTATTGGGTTTTGGCAGTGATTTTTCTTGCTCAATAACGCTTAAGTAATCAACTAAACCAATATTTCTAAAGCCATTGTTATCCTCGCCTGTGGCACTTAAATCTGCTATGTACTTTTCTTTAAAATGTTGGTTTTTGATTTGGTCAACAAGTCCTGCTTTTTTGTACATGCTTGCCATGTCACCGCTGGAATCTTTGAGTAAAGTTGCCTGGTCTTCAATGATTTTGTTAAAATCTTCCATTGAGATGTTTCTTTTATTCACAATGCCCTGGGCATAAGTTTTCCATAAATCTTTCATGTAGTAGAGGGAGGCTTCTTTAGCTTCTATTGACATGTCATTACGAATATAGGGTTCAGCAGCAGACTTGTATTCGCCGACGCGAAATAAATGCACATCAACACCAAGCTTATCCAGTCCATCTTTAAAATAATTGCGGTAACTGCCGTAACCTTGAAAAAACATAAAGGCTTGTGGGTCAACTATGATTTCATCTGCCAAGTTGGCAAAGTAATATTGGTTTTGACTCATGTTTTCTGCTAGTGCAATAATGGGTTTTTTGGAGGTTTTGCGAAATTGCGTAATGGCTTTTTCTAATTCTTTTAAATCAGCCAAACCAATTCCCCACATAAAATCAGGACTTAGTACCAGTACAGAAATGCGTTCATCGGTGGCTGCTTTTTCGATGGCTTTAATCAAATCCCGTAATTGAGTTTCGGGCACATCTGAACCTTGCAATTGTTTAATGAATTTTTCGGTTGGTGTGCCACTAAATTGATTGACTACCATGCCATTGGGAGCTATCACCAATGCTGTATTTCTTTTGAGTTCAACTTTGTCATTAAAGAAAATGACTTTAACCAGAATAAAAAGAATGATTAGGAGGATAAAATGCCGAGTGAAATTTGCCAATTTAACTAATGTATTTGGAATGAACTCGATAAGTTTACGTAAAGTAGATTTTTGTGTTTGTGTATTCATGGGTTTGATTATAAGTCATTTAAAGAGTAATGCTATCTGCCAATAGTCATCTTTAATAATTCTAGGTATTTTTTAACCACTGTTTCGGGTTGTGCTAAGTTTGTCCCTGTTTCCGCCGGCCACGCTTTGGCACGTAGTTGGGTTTTCATTGGTTGTGGACACAGGGTGTTGACACTGACAT
>JALSIL010000219.1 GCA_026990095.1 Lysobacterales bacterium | reverse complement strand
CACTTGGCAGTCTGCACCCAAACACAGCGTTAGCGACAAATTCCGTCCCCTTCGTCTAGGTAGCCATACGTCCATGTATCTTGACCAGTTAAGTCTAAAATCGTTCTGCGGCATCCATGCCTTGAATCCTACGGACGTTTATTTGAAATATCGAGCATTAAGAGCCAAGTTTATTGCAAAATTAATATATTAAAAGCGGACACTTTGATTTTTCAGATGTTGAGTTATTACCCAAAGATGAAACACCCCAACTGATTGCTGCTGGTTTAGATAGAGATAATCATGTCAATGTCAAAATATATTTACGTCAAATTGGCGGTATATTAGAAATTATGCAAAGCCAGTTACTTGAAGATATTGATGGTGAACAACTGTGGAGTAATGGCTTGTGGTATGAGGTGTTTGAGCAAGGATTATCCGAGGTTAATCTGTGGTAATGTTTATTGTTTCTAGTGAATCTCTCAGAAGCAGCTGTTGATGATTTTGTCATGACCATCAACAGCGTATGTAAAACCATGAATGCTAGCAGTGGTCTCTTTATAATTTGCTGACCACGGCACTAAAATACTAGCAGTTAAATTTGCTAAATTAGAGGTTGTTTGAATTTTTGCTTTGTTTCGTTTAAAATATTACATTCTCAAAACAATGGATACTAATGAAAAACTATATAACCTCACTATTTTTGATACTTACAGTCTTTAGTTCATATGCAAAAAATGAAGCTGAAGTTGATAATGCCGCAGCAAAAAAATACGACTGTATTGAAGTCAATATGTTAACTTCTAAGAAGAAGAATACAAAATCAAGGGCGTTGAAACGTGCTGCTAGGATTCCAAAGGATGTGGTAAAAAACATTCAAAATTTTATGGTTGATGAGATTGATTTAGATGAGAATGGTTTAAACGCTCTGGCTCCTGAGGATGCCACTTGCGAAAATCCTGATACAGCTCTCGTCCTAAATGGGGTGGTTGTAGATTATAAAAAAGGCAACAGATTGGTGCGATATATTGTAAGTTTTGGTGCTGGCAAACAAAAGATAGAGGCAAATCTAGTATTAACAGAGAAAGCTAGTGGAAAAGAAATCGCTAGAGGAAGAGTTGTAGATAGAAAAATTGCTGGTTTTGCAGGCGGATCTGAAAACAAAGGTAAAAGAGATTTTGCTGAAAAGGTTAATAATTTTGTACGCACAGCAATCAATTTGAAGAAAACTTTAAAAAGATAATACCCAAATCCCGATATGGAGTTGTAATAAAGATTGCAAGCAGTTGATGTGCCTAAGGAGTTGACAAAAACTGAATTCACCTGATTGGTGATTAAGCTTTTTACTGCGTATCGTCCTGATACTTGTCCACATCCGTGTGGGTTTACATGAAAATCCTTTCCTTAAGAGTTTTTGACGATTTCTTAAGTGCATTAAAGACTTGTGCCCTCATTATGATTATATATAGGGATTTTGGAATTGTGAAACCTGACAAATTATTATTTTACTTCAAAGGCTTCTTTAATACTTTCATTCTCTTTAATATAAACTTCGATGGTGTATTTTCCTTTTTGTATGTAGATATCGTGACCTAAGTGCATTCCCTCTTGGATAGGAGTAAGTGATTTGTTAAGGGGTTTTTCTTTATCCTTGTTGGCGAATTGCTCTGCTTTTAGTGCCAGTGGTGTCGTGAGTTTGTAATCCCACTTCCATTGATTTAGACCTTTGTTCAGCTCGATATTCGTTGTAAAAACAATTTGCTTATTACTGTCTTTAATGGAAATAACTGCATTCTGTTTACTCTTTTGCGACCAAATACTGAAGGTTTTATAATCATTGCCATTAGGCACACTAAACCAACGAGATGGCTTGCTGTTCCAACGTGAGTTAAAATTAATATCTTTTGGTTTCTGTAGAGCTAACTCTTTGTCTTTATAGTCATTGTAGTTTTCTAACATGGAAACATCTGCAACCCATATGCTGCGACCATGCGTGGCAACAACCAGTTCTTTTTCGCGAGGATGAACGATTAAATCATGCACTGGAACGGTTGGTAAATCTGCACCAAGTGTTGTCCAGTTTCGCCCATAATCAAGAGAAATATACAAACCTTTGTCCGTACCAAGGTAAATTAAACCTTTGGTGTTTGGGTCTTCTTTTATAACATTAACGGCCTCGTTTGGTAATCCATTGCTTATTGGTTTCCACTTCCCCCCAAAATTATTGGAGTAATAAACGTAAGATTCAATATCATCATTGCGGTAGTTGTTTAGCGTTAACCATAAGTCACTTTTATTGTGTTTTGAGGCTATAACTCGTGATACCCATAATTTTTTAGGTAGTTTTTTACTGACGTTTGTCCATTTGACACCTCCGTCTTTGCTTACCCAAACCAAACCATCATCTGTACCCACCACTAGGCGACCAAATTCTAATGGTGATTCGCTGATACTGGTAATTGTTGCATAAGGAACGTCACCGTATTTTAAAGATTGCGTAAGGTCCTTACTAATGGCATGCCATGTTTCTCCCTTATCAAAACTGCGAAATAACTTGTTTGCACCGTAATAAATAATGTCTTTGTTGTGAGGGGATAAAATTACAGGTGTGTTCCAGTTGTAACGCAAGGGTTTTTCGTTGAGGTAATTGGGTGGTTTGATGGATTTGGATTGACCGTCTTCCAATCTAAAGTTATTGCCAAATTGATAGCCAACATAAACGGTGTTTTTATCGACACTGACATGCATACCATCACCGCCAAAAATTCTTTCCCACGATTCGCCGTCTTTCCAGTCGTTGGTGCTTGAACCCTTGAGCGTACCGTTGTCTTGTAAGCCACCGTAAACATTATAGGGCTTTTCCATATCAACAGCAACCGTATAAAATTGACCAACGGGTTGATAATCCAGTTTACGCCAGTGTTTGCCCTGATCATAGGACTCATCTGCACCGCCGTCGTTAGCCGCAATAATGTGTTGGGAATCGTTTGGATCTATCCATACTTCATGGTAGTCCACGTGAACTTTGGGGTCGTAGAGAGATTCCCACGTTTTGCCTCCATCTTGTGATTTGATTAAGGGTACGCCCATGGTGTAAATGGTATCGGCATCATTTGGATCAACATGAATTTTGCCAAAATAATAGCCATAGGTAAAAACTACATTAGATAAAGGTTTATCGTGTGTTTTTGTGAAAGTTTTCCCTCCATCATCTGAGCGGTAGACTTCCAGTCCTTTAATGTCGGTATTAAATAAATTATTATTGGCATCTTTTAGCGATTTTATCAAATCTTGCACATGCATGTCTTTTAATTTTATTTTTTCTATCACCGTTTTTGCGGTAACATCAGGAGGGAAGTTGTTGTCTCTGAGGAATGTTTCGATGTTTTTTTCATCTTGAAGAAGAAAATCTTCACGACTCATATTTTTTAAGCGTTTGGGATTGATTGCTGTGTCACCTAAATCCCATTGAGACTCTGGTAAAATTTCTTGGTTATCAACAACGACATAAACAATATTGTTATCTGACTGAGCGACATCAATACCCATCCGACCAACATATTTTCCTTGTGGTAATCCGTTTTTTAATATTTTCCATGTTTGTCCTTTATCTGAACTTTTATAGACTTTGCTGCCTTCTCCACTTTCAACAAAATTCCACGCTTTGCGTTCGCGTTGCCAACTGGTGGCATAAACATCGCCATTTTTTGCAATGGATAAATCTGCAAAACCAGTCACATCGGTTCCATTTAATACTTTTTCCCAGCTTTTGCCTGCATTGTCGCTTACAAAAATGCCTCGGTTGCTGCCTTTGGAGTAAAGGGCCCCTAGAGCTGCTACATAAATGCGATTGGAGTCCGTTGGGTCGACTAACAAATCACCAATTCGGCTCGTATCGCCCAATCCCATGTAGTTCCAGCTTTCGCCTCCGTCATTAGATTTATAGACGCCCATTCCTGCATAGGATGAACGAGAGGAGTTGTTTTCTCCAGTGCCTAACCACAATATTTGGTCATTGTTTGGGTCAATATCAAAACCCCCAACAATTTGGGAAGGCAATTTGTCGGTTATTGGTTTGAAGGTAATGCCTTTATCATTTGATTTCCAAACACCTCCTGAGGCATAAGCAAGATAAAGTGTGTTGCTGTTTTGTTTTGAAACCCTGATAGCAACAACCCGACCACCTTGAACCACAGGACCAATATTTCTCCACGCGAGGCTTTTAAAGAGTGATTGATTGACTAAAGCTTGATGGGTTTGCCAGGATTGGCTTTGGTTTTCGTAATTATCAGGGGTAAATGAAAAGCTTGTTAGGCAATAAAGGGTTAAGACTAGAAAAGTTGTTTTTTTCATGCTGGCATAATTTAAGATTATATAGACTATAATTATGCTTAGCAACAGCTAAGGATTCAACCATTTTAACTCTTCTAAGCAAGAAAAACTACTTTAAAATAGCGGGTCTATCAACCGTGGTTAAATGCTTGATAAATGGATTGCCTGCAGAAAAGCCCTTAAGTTCAAGAGTTTGTCCTGGTTTAGATTGAGCAATTAATTCACGGTAATGTCTTTGGTCTTTGATTTCAACGCCATTAATATGCGTAATAATATCCCCTTGCCTAAAATTGGCAGCAAAAGCGGGGTAGTTTTTAATAACCCCAAGAACCATAACACCTTTATTGGGCTTTAAAACGCGAGAACGATAAAATTGACGATTAGAAACCAGTTCTATGCCCAAATAGCCACGCAAAATTTTCCCGTGTTTTAAAATTTCTTGCATAATCAATTTTGTAGCATTGGAGGGTATGGCAAAATTTATGCCTTGTGCACCATTTCTGTTGAAAGTTGCTGTGCTAATGCCCACCACGTCACCGTCGGTATTAATTAATGCCCCGCCTGAATTTCCTGTATTAATTGCCGCATCGGTTTGAATAAAGTTTTCAATAGTACTAACATCAAGACCACTTCTTCCTTTTGCACTAATAATACCAAGTGATACACTTTGACTGAGTCCATAAGGGTTGCCAATAGCAAGGACTATGTCACCTGTTTGGGTTGTGTCAGAATCAGCAAAAGTAGCGGGTATCAAATTGAGTGCTTCTATTTTTAATACAGCTAAATCGGTGACGCTATCAGAACCAATGATTTTTGCTTCTAATAAACTGTTATCCCAAAGGGAAACAATGATTTGTGTTGCATTTTTTATGACATGGTAGTTGGTCACAATATAACCGTCAGTAGATACAACGACTCCAGAGCCAAGGTATTGTTGTGTAATCGGTTGAGAGACTAAAGAGCTTAATCCCATAAATTTTTGCATTTCCGCATTAAGTTTCCGGCTTCTGACAATTTCAGTTTGGGCGTAGATACTGACAACCGAATGAGAGATTTTTTTTACCGCATCGGCGTAACTGGTTGGAGAGCTTATTGAGAGCAGTTGGTTTGAGTTAGAGGTTGTTTGCTTATTTGGTTTAAAATAAAGGATAATAAACCCCAAAGCCAACCCTGCCACAATGGATTGAAGGATGAATTTCAAAATTGAAGTTGTTTGACTCATAAAATAAGTTTGGCTTGGTAAATGACAACTTTGATTGTACCTTAACTTGACCAAAATTAAAATTTTAACTACATTAGACATATTGAATACATGTTTATGTATAAAAAAAAATTATTTTGGAGTAAAATCCATTCGTTAATGTGTAATAAAAAAATAGGAGTGAGTAATAATGACTGATAAAGTCAATGAAAGTCGCAGAAATCTATTAATTGCAACTTCAGTTGTTGGTGCAATTGGTGCAGGGTTTGCTGCTGTTCCTTTTATAAAATCGTGGATGCCATCGGAGCGAGCTAAAGCTGCTGGTGGGATCGTAAAAGCCAATGTGTCTAAATTAGAGTCTGGACAAAAATTACAAGTTAAGTGGAGGGGGCAGCCAATCTTTATTGTAAAAAGAGACAAAACCTTATTAGATACTCTGCCTGAACTTAGTGGGCGACTTAAAGACCCAAATTCAGAAGAAAGTATCCAGCCAGAATTTGCGAAAAATTTACATCGTTCTTTAAAAGAAGAAATTCTAGTGATGGTTGGTATTTGTACACACTTGGGCTGTTCACCAAAAGTTTATCCTGAAATTGTCCCACAGGCTTTTGATTCTGACTGGAAAGGAGGTTTTTTCTGCCCATGTCATGGTTCGACGTTTGATATTTCAGGGCGGGTATTTAAAGGAGTTCCTGCAGGGACTAATATGGTTATTCCGCCTTATGTCTATGAAGACGAGAATAACTTGATTATCGGCACTGATAAACTTGAAGGAGGTGCATAATGGGTTTAAGAAAAACAAATGAAAAAGGGCTGTTGGGCTGGTTTGATAAACGTTTGCCAGTTATGGATATGTGGAACGACCACATGGCAAAATATTATGCTCCAAGTAACTTTAACTTTTGGTACTTTTTTGGCTCTTTGGCGTTGCTTGTGTTAGTTAATCAATTGCTTACAGGTATTTGGCTGACTATGCACTATAAACCTGATGCAGCTCAAGCTTTTGGTTTGGTTGAGTATATCATGCGAGATGTGCCTTGGGGTTGGTTAATACGCTACTTGCACACAACAGGAGCATCGGCTTTCTTTATTGTGGTTTATCTGCATATGTTCCGTGGCTTAATGTACGGTTCTTACAAAAAACCAAGAGAGTTAATTTGGACTTTTGGTATGATTATTTATGTCGCATTGATGGCTGAAGCCTTTATGGGTTATGTATTGCCTTGGGGGAACATGTCATTTTGGGGCGCTAAAGTTATCACTCAATTATTTGGTACAATTCCTATGATTGGTGATGTTCTGCTTGAAGGTATTCGTGGCGATTACAATATCTCTGATGCAACTTTAAATCGCTTCTTTGCTCTGCATGTTGTAGCCTTGCCAATTGTTTTATTAATATTGGTATTCTTGCATATTGCTGCTTTACACGCTGTTGGGTCAAATAATCCTGATGGTATTGAAATTAAGGATTATAAAGATGAAAACGGCATTCCTAAAGATGGCATTCCTTTTCACCCTTATTATTCTGTTAAAGATATTTTTGGTATTGGCATGTTTTTAATAGTTTTCCTTGGTATCGTTTTTTTGAAACCAGACATGGGAGGACTATTCCTCGAACACGACAACTATAATATTGCAAACCCAGGTTCGACGCCTGCACACATTAAACCAGTTTGGTACTTTACGCCATTTTTCGCGATATTGAAGGTGGTTCCAAATCCATTTGGTGGGATGGTTGTGATGTTTGCGGCAATCATTGCTTTGTTCCTACTGCCGTGGGTTGATAGAAGCGAAGTGAAGTCCATTCGTTATCGCTTATTGCCTTTTAAATTAGCATTGACTGCATTTGTCACCTCTTTTGTTGTTTTAGGTTATTTAGGGATGGTCTCTTGGGGGCCAGGCGAAAAGTTACTTGCCCAAGTTTTAACAGGCATTTATTTCTTATACTTTGTGTTCTTATTTGTTTATACTAAGAATGAAAAACATAAACCAATACCAGAGAGGTTGACACACTAATGAAAAATTTAATATTAATAGTGACGTTATTGTTGTCTGCAAATGTTTTTGCCAGTAGCGGAGAAGCTCATTTAGAGCCCGCCCAAACTAATATACGATCAAAAGAATCATTGCAAAATGGTGCCAAATATTACATGAACTATTGTTCGGGTTGTCACTCTTTGCAGTATCAACGATACAATCGCATGGCAAAAGATTTGGGCTTAACCAAAGATGAAGTGGTGGAAAATTTAATTTTTACCGATGCTAAGTTTCCAGAACACATGACAAACACCATGGATAATGATCAGGTTCAAGAAAGAGAGTGGTTCCATAAAGCTTTTCCAAAAGATTTGACCTTGATTGCAAAAGCACGTGGCGTGGATTGGTTATATAATTACCTAAAAGGTTTTTATAAAGACTCCAGTCGCCCAATTGGGTGGAATAACACCATTTTTAAAGGTGCTTCAATGCCTAATGTTTTATGGGAACTGCAAGGAATCCAGGAAGCTAAGTTTGAAGAGCATGAAGATGAACATGGTATTGTGACTCATACATTTAAAGGCTTTAAGAAAGTTACGGAAGGCACAATGTCTGAAGAAGAATTTGATAAGACAGTTCGTGATATTGTTAACTTCTTAGATTACACCGCAGAACCTGCTCGGTTAATCCGCATGAGTATGGCTCCGTGGGTGTTATTTTTCTTAGTAATTTTCACTCTGTTGGCTTATTCATTGAAGAAAAACTATTTTAAAGATGTTCATTAAATATCAGTAAGTTACACGAATAAAAAGGTGGTTTGGAAGCAATTCTTAACCCCTTTTTTTTGCTTTTACTGGGCTAAAACTGTTATAATGTGCGACTTTGTTCATTTTGAGCAGTTAGTTCTAAACATAAGGAGGCTAAATTAAGTGATTATCCCAGCAAGAGGACGTTCAGTCATATCTGTTTATTCTGTATCGGATTCGTATGATTCACACAGAATTAGATTTTTATTAAAAACCAAAAATATCAGCAGCATAGATGTAATTGAAGTGGACCCTCTAAATCCGCCAGAAGATTTAATTCATATTAATCCTTACCACACGACGCCAACTGTTGTCGATCGTGACTTAGCACTTTATGGTACCACTGTAATTACTGAGTATTTGGATGAAAGATACCCTCATCCACCATTAATGCCACCAGATCCTGTGACTCGTGCAAAATTACGCCTTTACACTTACCGCATGGAAAAGGACTGGTTAAGTTATATTCCAGCGCTAGAAGTTGGCACAATTGAAGAGAAGAAAATAGCCCGTGAAGAACTTTTTGAAAAGCTGTGTGCTTCAGTTGATTTGTTTTCAGAAACTAAATTTTTCTTGAGTGAAGACATGACTTTGGTCGATACTTGTTTAGCTCCATTTCTCTGGCGTTTAGAACACTATGGCTTGGATTGGGAAGAGTTGCCAAAGCCAATTAGGCAATACGCTCATATGATTTTTAGAAAAGAATCATTCAAGCAGAGTGTGTCGGAACAAGAACGCGAAATGCGTTTTGATTTTTAACCGAGACAAGAAACATGAATTCATCAAAACCTTATATATTGCGAGCCTTACATGAATGGATTAGTGATAATAATTTAACACCTTTGGTTTTGGTGAATTCAACTCATCAGGATGTTCAAATTCCAACAGGGATTGACGAGGATGGCAAGGTCGTATTAAATGTATCCTATGGAGCAACGAAAAACCTTGAGATTGTTAATGAGGGAATCTTGTTTGATGCACGTTTCTCAGGTGTTAGTCAAAACCTTTATTTACCAATGGCTGCCATTCTTGCCATATACGCTCGAGAAAATGGTCAAGGAATGATGTTTGGATCCGATGATGATATGCCAAACCCAGAACCACCACAACCAAGCAAGGATAAAAAAGCACAAGTTATTAAGCACAAAAAAAGTTCTGCAAAAGAGAAGGTTGGTAAAAGTTTTTTAAAAGTTGTTAAATAAAAAATATGTTATAATTGAAGACCTAAAGATTAAGGTTAGTGAGCTTAAGCATGGCTATTGAAACAAAAAAATACAAATCATTTAAAGAATTTTACCCTTTTTATTTGTCGGAACACCAAAATTTTATTTGTCGTCTATTGCACATTGTTGGAACAAGTCTTGTTGTTTTAGTTTTGGTGTTAATTCTATTCAAATCTGATTATAAGCTATTAATGATGCTACCAATTATTGGTTATGGCTTTGCTTGGGTTGGTCACTTCTTTTTTGAGAAAAATAAACCAGCATCTTTTAAGTACCCACTTTATAGTTTTATGGGAGATTGGGTGATGTGGTGGCAAGTATTGACGTTAAAAATTAAACTGTAGCGATGTTTCTTTCGTTAGTTTTTGGTAAGAACCTTAACCAAATCAACCAAATAACCAAGGCATCTATGATGATTAAGGCTTGCCATAAGTAAAGGTGAAACCAGTCAAACCAATTTTTATCCCATTGCAATAAATAGAATAAAGAGATTATTCTTATAATATTTAAAAACTGGATGCCAAAAAAGCCAAGAACAAACCCATAAACTTTATGCAAAAATTTTGAAGGGAAAGCAAATATTGCCGCAAATAAAACAATAAGTGCTTCAACACCGTTACACCCTGCGGCAATTTTTACTGCCACTCCATTAGCACTGCTGCGAATAACATCGGCTTGAGAAATGACATCTTTATCAAAAAGTTGCATAATTGCTGCACTGATTGTTGCTAAGAATCCTGTAAACGGTAATATCACAGCCTCTTGTATGGGTTTATACAGTTCCAACGTAAACAAGGTGATAACAATAACAATAAAAAGAATAGTAAATCTTAGCATAGAAATTTGGTGTCAAACAAATGAAAAATTAGCTGTTATTTTATCTAAAATGTAAATATAAGCTATAAAAACGCATTTATTTGACAAAATTGTTAAATTTAACAAAATCATTAACAAATTTTAACGAAACCATAACAGTAATGTTAGTACAATGGCAACCAAGTTAAGTTAGATACAGGTGCTCATACTCAGGATTACAAACAAATTTTTAGCATCTTCTTTTAGCCCAAGATTTGTGAGAACTTATCTTGGGTTTTTTTTTGAATAACTAAGGAGCTTTTAATGCTCGTTGTACAAGCCACAAATAATGGAGAACAAATGAAAATACTCGTCATTGAAGATAATACAGATATCGCTGCTAATATTGTTGATTATTTTGAAGACAAGGGGCATATTGTTGATTACGCAGCCGATGGGATAACTGGACTACACTTTGCCGTGACAAATGATTTTGATGTTATTGTTTTGGATTTAATGCTTCCAGGAATGGATGGTCTTGATGTCTGTAAAAAATTACGCAAAGAAGCGGGTAAAATGACTCCTGTCCTTATGTTGACAGCACGTGATAGCTTGGAACAAAAGTTAAAAGGCTTTGAGTTTGGGGCAGATGACTATATGGTCAAACCTTTTGCATTGCAAGAGTTGGAAGCACGAGTTACTGTGCTGTCAAATCGCAGAAGCAATGCAGCAGAAAAAATATTGATTGTTGCTGATTTGGAGTATGATACCAATACACTTGAAGTTAAAAGAGCGGGAAAATCTTTAGAAATGAATCCAACAGGCTTGAAATTGTTAAAGAGACTTATGCAAGCCTCGCCTTGGGTTGTTCCCAGACAAGAACTAGAAATGAAAGTTTGGGGGGAAGAAATGCCAGATAGTGACTCATTGCGCGTGCATATTCATGGGCTTAGGACTACAATTGACAAACCTTTTGATAAAAAACTAATCCATACAAGACATGGAGTTGGTTATCGCATAGCGGATTTGGATGAAGTTTCGGAATAAATTAAGATACAGAATTATTATTGCATTTTTAACCCTGAGTACCTTATTAGGGGCTTTATTTGCAATAACAGCATTAACAATTCGAGAACATTTAAGTACAAATCTTATTGGCGACTCAATAAAGAAAAACCTCGATGAGTATATGGAAAAACTGGTGAAAGATCCTTCGGGAATACAAGGAGAGCCAATTGCCAGTAATGTTCAGGCATTTGTTACCGCTCCAGAAAAATTACCCCTGGTTATGCCAATTAGTTATGCAGATTTAAAAGATGGTGTGCACGATATAATCGAAAATGGCAAGCATTTAAAAGTTGCTGTGAATAAAAGGCACACGTTAAAAGGCAAAGAAGTTTGGGGTTATATTATTTTTGATGTCACCACCCCTAAAAATGAAAACCGTTTAGTTTATTCTTCATTGGCAGCGGTGTTTGTTCTGTTTACAATAATCGCTTATTTTCTCGCGATATATGCTTCAAAAAAAATATTAAAACCTTTAAGAAGTTTATCTTCAATGGTTCAACATCAAGGAGATAAACCAAAACATTTAGCATCCCGTTTTTCCGATGATGAGGTGGGTCAGCTTGCCCATGCTTTAGATGAATATTCTGATAGAATCGCATCAATTGTTATACGTGATAAAGAATTTAATGCCGATGTCAGTCATGAATTGCGCACACCTCTTGCAGTCATTGCAAGTACCGCTGAGTTGATTAATACCCAAGATGATATAAGCCAGAAAACACGACTTCGTTTAAAAAGAATAGAACGTGCAGTTAAACAGTCAACAGAATTAACTGAAACTTTATTACTGTTGTCTAGGGAAGAACAGAAAAATGTAAGAAACTTGCAAAGAACCCAAGTGGGTCGTTTGGTCAAAGACATCATCGATAATTTTGCAGCAATCATTAAATTAAAAAAACTCGATGTTAAAGTTATCGAGGAAGACTGGTTACAAGTTAAAGCACCTGCTGCTGTTGTTTCAGTGGCACTGAGTAACTTGATTGGTAATGCGATTAAGTATACGCCCCAAGGTGCTATTCAAATCATACTTAAAAGTAATCGCGTATTGGTTGTCGATCAGGGCACTGGAGTGAGTAAAGATGAGTTGCCAAAGTTGTTTGAAAGGCATTTTAGAGGGGATGCGGTGACAGCAAAAGGCTCAGGATTGGGATTAGCTATAGTCAAACGATTATGCGAGTTGTATAATTGGCGCGTTATAATTCATAAAAATGATGGCAGCGGTCTAACTGCCGAATTAATATTCACTTAAATAAATGAGCACTAGCTCTTTAATATGTAAAATACTGAAGAAACAACATGAAAAACACCTTACTAATCGTTGCACTGCTCTTAACTAACTTAGTTTATGCTCAGTCGATTACCACACCTAATCCACCAAAATTGGATACTGATAGTTACCTATTAATGGATTTCAACTCTGAAAAACTATTGGTAGAATTTAATATTGATAAACCAGTAGAACCTGCAAGTATAACTAAAATGATGACGGCTTATGTAGTATTTTCAGAACTAAAAGCAGGAAACTTGAGTTTGGATGACAAGGTTTTGGTCAGTGAAAAAGCATGGCGAACAGGGGGTTCTAAGATGTTTATTGAAATCAATAAACGTATTTCAGTTAATGATTTAATCCATGGCATGATTGTTCAATCAGGAAATGATGCTTGTGTTGCCTTGGCTGAACACATTGCAGGAAGTGAGGAAACATTTGCCGATTTAATGAATAAACATGCTCGCAAAATTGGTATGAAAAACTCACACTTTATGAATGCAACTGGCTTACCAGCAGATAACCATAAAATAACAGCATTGGATGCAGCAAAACTAGCCAAAGCCATTATTGTTAACTTTCCAAAACATTATGAAATTTTTTCTCAAAAAGAATTCACCTATAACAAAATAACCCAACATAATCGCAACACTTTATTGTGGCGAGACCCATCAGTTGATGGTTTTAAAACGGGTCATACAGAGGCGGCAGGCTACTGTTTGGTGTCATCTGCAAAGAGAAATGGCATGCGATTAATTGCCGTAGTAATGGGAGCAAAATCTAAAAAATCCCGTGCAGATGAATCGCAAAAGCTATTCAATTATGGTTACCGTTTTTTTGAAACAAACCTGCTTTATAAAGGCAATGAAAAAAGAGTCAATATCGAAGTTTGGAAAGGCAACTTAGAAAATGTAGACTTAGGTTTAGCAAAAGATTTATATATTACTATTCCGCGCGGGCAATATAAAAAATTAAAAGCAAAAGTAGACATGCCCAATTATGTGGAAGCACCGATTCAAAAGGGACAAAAAATTGGTGTGTTGAATATAATGCTGAACGATGAACTTGTTACTTCCGGTGATTTAGTGGCATTGAAAGGCATTCCAGAAGGGGGTTGGTGGACCCGCACCACCGATAGCATGGGACTTTGGTTTAAATCATTTGGAGAGGATGATGACTAAGAAAAATATACCTCACTTAGAAACCTTAATCGAACAACAAAAAGATAGGGCAGAAGGCTTAACTTTTCCTTGCAAATACCCCGTAAAAGCTATGGGTGAAAACACTGAAAAGTTTTTACAAGAGATGTTGTTTATTGCGCAAAAACATTGCCCAAGTACGCAAGAATGCCATGTGCGCACTTCGGTGAGTAAAACAGGAAAATACCAGTCCGTCACCCTCACTGTTGAAGTGGATTCGCGCGAGCATTTAGAAGGTTTATATGGCGAAATCAAAGAGCATAAAGATGTCAAATGGACTTTGTAAAACCGCACCGATTAAATTAAAATATTTAGGGCTAAGTGCATACGAACCCGTCTGGCGAGCCATGCAAGATTTCACCAATAACCGTGATAAACAAACTCCTGATGAATTGTGGATGGTCGAACACCCGCCTGTGTTTACACAAGGGCAAGCAGGCAAACCCGAACATATTTTAAACCCTGGGGACATTCCGATTATTCAAGTTGATCGCGGGGGTCAAGTCACCTATCACGGTCCAGGGCAGATTGTTATTTATCCATTGATTGATTTAAAACGCCATAAGATTGGCATAAAAGCCTTAGTTAATGGAATCGAGGAAGCTTTAATTCAAACCATGAAAGAATATGGCGTCCCTGCCAGACGTAAAGAAAAAGCGCCTGGCGTTTATGTTGATGAAAAAAAAATTGCCTCACTGGGACTCAGGGTGCGCAAAGGCTGTACATTTCATGGTTTAGCCTTTAATATTTGCATGGATTTAGAACCCTTTTCGCGTATCAACCCTTGTGGTTATACGGGATTAGAAGTAATTCAACTCAGTGAACTTAATCAACTGGTTGACTTGAAAAAGGTACAAGAATTATTAATAAAAAAACTGTGTAAGGAGCTTAATTTCACCGCACTAAAAAAGTAAAGAGAATAGCATGACAGAATCCATACCTTTAATCATAGCAGGCAAAAAACAGCTCGGTGCCGATAAAACCAAGCGCAACAGAGCGGGATTTGACACCAGTGTACCCACCTTGCGCAAACCCGATTGGATACGTGTTCGTTTGCCTGTTGGTAATACCGTGGCTAAATTAAAACAAAAAATCAGCAGCAATGCCTTGGTGACGGTTTGTGAAGAAGCTTCGTGTCCAAATATTCACGAATGTTACAGCAAAGGCACAGCAACATTTATGATTCTTGGTGAGGTCTGCACCCGCCGTTGTTCTTTTTGTGATGTGGCACATGGAAGACCCTTGGCAGTGGATACCAACGAACCTGCCAATCTCGCCAAAACCATTGCCGAAATGGGATTGCGTTATGTGGTTATTACCTCTGTTGACAGAGACGATTTAAAAGACGGTGGAGCACAACACTATGTCGATTGCATAAAAGCCGTTCGAGAAGCGTGCCCAACAATCAAAATAGAAATTTTGACACCTGATTATCGAGGCAAGGGACGCATGGATGTGGCATTGGATATCTTAGCACAAGAATTGCCAGATGTTTTTAACCACAACCTCGAAACTGTTCCTCATCTTTATAAAACCGTTCGACCAGGGGCTGATTACCAATGGTCGCTTACCTTGTTAAAACGTTTTAAGGAAAATCACCCTGAAATTTTAACAAAATCAGGCATAATGGTTGGTTTGGGTGAAACGTATCAACAAGTCCAAGAGACCTTACGAGATTTAGCCAATCATAATGTCGACATGATAACCATTGGACAATACTTGCAACCCACCAAACACCACCATCCCGTGATGTACTATTGGACGCCACAAGAATTTAAAGACATTGAAGAATACGGTTATTCTTTGGGCTTTACTCATATTGCCAGCGGCCCATTGGTGCGCAGCAGTTATTTTGCTGACAAATCAGCCGAAGAAGCAGGAGTTGACTAAGTAAATTTGTTTCATAACAGAGTGTAAAGTTGTATAATATTGTGTCACCAGAACTAAACAAATGACACTCGCATGAATACATCCTATCGCACAAAATTAGCCAATTCTTCGCTCGATTATTTCGATGCAAAAGCCGCCGTTGAAGACATTCAAACAGGGGCTTATGCCACATTGCCTTATACATCAAAAGTTTTGGCTGAAAACTTGGTTCGCCGTTGTCCGCCTACAGATTTAACAGCAGCGTTAACCCAAATCATTGAAAGAAAAAGTGAGTTGGATTTCCCTTGGTTTCCTGCCCGTGTGGTGTGCCATGACATATTGGGACAAACGGCTTTTGTTGATTTGGCAGGCTTGCGTGATGCCATTGCCGATAAAGGCGGTGATCCTGCACAAATCAATCCCGTTGTGCCCACTCAATTAATTGTCGATCATTCACTCGCAGTAGAACACGCAGGTTTTGAAAAAGATGCTTTTGAGAAAAATCGCGCCATTGAAGACCGCCGCAATGAAGACAGATTTCATTTTATTAACTGGTGCAAAACAGCCTTCAAAAACGTTAATGTTGTGCCTCCAGGTAATGGCATCATGCACCAAATCAATTTGGAACGCATGTCGCCCGTGGTACAAGTTAAAGATGGCGTTGCCTTTCCTGATACTTTGGTTGGAACCGATTCGCACACACCAATGGTCGATGCCTTGGGTGTCATTTCTATTGGTGTAGGCGGTTTAGAAGCTGAAAGTGTTATGTTGGGTCGCCCTTCGTACATGCGCCTACCCGAAATCATTGGTGTAGAGTTGACGGGTAAACCACAAGAAGGAATCACCAGTACCGACATAGTATTGGCAATTACCGAATTTTTACGCAACGAAAAAGTCGTCTCTAGTTTCTTAGAATTTTATGGAGAAGGTGCAGCGGCTTTGACATTAGGCGATAGAGCCACCATCTCAAATATGACACCTGAGTTTGGTGCAACCGCTGCCATGTTTTCCATTGACCAACAAACTATTGACTATTTAACCCTAACAGGTCGGGACGCAGAACAAGTTAAATTGGTTGAGAATTATGCCAAAACCACAGGACTGTGGGCAGATGATATGGTTGATGCACAATACGAACGGGTCTTGACCTTTGATTTATCATTGGTTGATAGAACCTTAGCCGGCCCATCCAATCCGCATACTCGATTGCCTGTCAAAGACTTGTCGCTAAAAGGCATAACTGGTGATCACCAAAGCCACGATGGAAAAATGCCAGATGGTGCCTGCATCATAGCCGCTATCACCTCCTGCACCAACACCAGTAACCCACGCAATATGATAGCTGCGGGTTTAATTGCTCGCAATGCCAATAAATTGGGATTAACACGAAAACCCTGGGTCAAAACCTCACTGGCTCCAGGTTCAAAAGCTGTCACCTTGTACTTGCAAGAAGCCAATTTATTGCTCGAATTAGAACAACTCGGTTTTGGAGTGGTCGGTTATGCCTGCACTTCTTGTAATGGCATGAGTGGTGCACTAGATCCTAAAATCAAACAAGAAATCGAGGAGAGAAAACTCTATTCAACCGCTGTATTATCAGGCAATCGTAATTTTGATGGACGCATTCATCCCCATGCCGATCAAGCCTTTTTGGCATCACCTCCATTGGTTGTGGCTTATGCCATTGCTGGTTCGATTCGCTTTGATATTGAAAAAGATGTACTGGGTTATGACCAAGACAACAAGCCAATAACACTCAAAGACATTTGGCCAACTGACAAAGAAATCAATCAAGTGATAAAGCACAGTGTCAAGCCTGAACACTTCAGCAAAGTTTACGAGCCTATGTTCAAACTTAATATACAATCCGATGAACAAATTAATCCACTATACGATTGGAGACCCAAGAGCACTTATATTCGCCGACCACCGTACTGGGAAGGAGCGCTGGCAGCCAAACGCACCATGCAAGGAATGCGGCCATTGGCAGTGCTGGGTGACAACATCACCACCGACCACCTTTCACCCTCCAATGCCATTCAACTGTCTTCGGCCGCTGGTGCGTACTTAGATAAAATGGGCTTGCCTGAGGTGGATTTTAACTCTTATGCCACTCACCGAGGCGACCACTTGACCGCCCAACGTGCCACTTTTGCCAATCCTAAATTATTCAATGAAATGGTTAAAGACGAAAACGGCGAAACCATCCAAGGTTCATTGGCTCGCCTAGAACCCGAAGGCACACAAATGCGCATGTGGGAAACCATCGAAACTTACATGGAAAGAAAACAACCCTTAATTATCGTCGCAGGCAAAGACTACGGACAAGGTTCATCAAGAGATTGGGCTGCCAAAGGTGTGCGATTGGCAGGAGTTGAAGTATTACTCGCCGAAGGCTTTGAGCGTATACACCGCACAAATCTATTGGGCATGGGTGTATTACCATTAGAGTTCATCAATGGCAAAAACCGCAAAACATACCACATCGATGGCACAGAAACTTACGATGTACAAGGCGAGATTTCTCCCAATTCTGAAATGTCAGTCATCATGACACGCAAAAATGGCGAACAAGTAACCATTCCAGTCAAATGCCGACTAGACACCGCTGATGAAGTTCTGGTTTATGAAGCAGGTGGCGTATTGCAAAGATTTGCGAATGAGTTTTTGAAAGGAAAAGATCAAAACAAGTAACGCAAAGCTCGCATAGAAGATGCAAAGGTACCCAAAGTTGATAAAAAGCTAGGTCATTGCGAGGAGGAACGACGTGGCAATCTCATTGGACATCGTGTTATAGTTTAAAACAGAGTTGTACAGAAGAATTATAGATTTTTATTGAAATTTTATTAAATAATATTTAAAAACTTGTTTTTTAGATGTCTTAATGAATTTGATTTAATTGATGATCAAACTAATTTAAAGTTAATTAGTCAAATTATGCATGAACACAAAGCAACTTTTAATTTTTAATATTTAATCAAAGGAATCGGGGTTTTATTCTTTAATGAATCGATGGGGTCGGAAGATTTGAGTTTATCAATTAATAGCAGTCAATTTAGATTTTTTAGGTTTGAGCTTGTGCCAGATTTTTTACTTTATACACTTATGTTTTAATTTTTTGCTAAAATTCATTTGGTTAAAACGCGTAAAATTGAAGTTCAACTTCAAATATACGCATTATCATGCTAATATACTCCCATGTTTACTCGTAATATCACTAATGAATTACTTTCTGTTGCTAAGGAATACCCTGTTGTAACTATCCTTGGGCCTAGACAAGCAGGTAAAACCACTTTAGCAAAACAGGCTTTTAGCCAGTATGCTTATTGCAATCTTGAGCATCCCGAAATTAGGCAACTGGCAATTGATGATCCTAATGCATTTTTTAAGCGATTTAGTGGTAATCTAATCATTGATGAGATTCAGCGTGTGCCTGAGTTGTTGTCTTATATTCAGGTAATGGTGGATGAGAATGAGGTAAAAGGACAATTTATTTTAACAGGTTCGCACCAATTATCTATGCACGAATCCATTTCACAATCATTGGCTGGACGAACAGCCATTTTAAAATTATTGCCTTTGTCGATACAAGAATTGCAAGATGACGGCTGTAAATATGACCATTATGATTATATGTTGCATGGGTTTTTACCCAAAATTTATAAAGATAAATTAAATCCGAATCGCTATTACAGCAATTATTACGAAACTTATGTGCAACGTGATGTACGCGCTTTAATAAAACTCAAAGATTTATCAAGCTTTGAGAAGTTTATAAAGTTATTGGCAGGACGGGTGGGACAAATCATTAACTTATCTTCTTTATCCAATGATGTAGGAGTTAGCTCTCATACATTAAAACATTGGCTATCTGTGCTTGAAGCCTCATTTATTGTGGTTAAACTTGAGCCTTATTATGAAAACTTTGGCAAGCGAGTGATTAAATCAGCCAAGATTTATTTTACCGATAATGGTTTCTTGAGTTATTTATTGGGAATAGAAAACACCACTCAATTGCAACGCGACCCTTTAATCGGACAAATGTTTGAAAATCTTGTTGTTATTGAGTGTTTAAAAAACCGTTACAATCAAGGTAAAAATCCAAACCTATATTATTTTAGAACAGATAAAGGTCAAGAAGTTGATTTACTTTTTAAACAAGGTCATCAGTTAATTCCCATTGAAATTAAATCGGCAATGACTTTTAATAAAAAATTTGCCAAAGGCATCAACTATTTTCAAAAGATTACACAATCGAACACGAAAGGTTATATAGTCTATTCAGGTGAATTAGAACATAAATCAAATGATTATTCAGTTTTAAACTATGCTAATATTAAGCAAATATTTAATGATAAACTGTAATATTAAATGGTCAATATCCTTTAGTAAGGTTAGTATTTTGAATTTATTCAAGAATAATACAATTTAACTGTCGCCACAACTCGTCAGGGATTGCTAATGATAAAATAACAGTTACTTGTAAAACCGAAGCTGGCGATGATTGTGTTGATAACTTTAACTTTACGAGTACCCAAGAGGTAACTTTGTCAGTACCAATGATTTAGCCCGAATATTTCATAGGAGAATGGAGTTTAAAGGGAAAATAGCGAAATAGGTTGCATAAATATCACTATATACCTAGTTATTCATAGGTTTTAGTGATATTTGTGCAAGATATGAAGCTAGTTT
>JALSIL010000218.1 GCA_026990095.1 Lysobacterales bacterium | reverse complement strand
GTGCCTTGGAAAAATCTTATCAAAACACAATAGATGCGGGCTTTAAGGTTATTGCGGTTGTAGGCAGTGCTTGTTCAACAGCAACAGGAATATACGATGATTTAGTGGCTATAGGCAGTTTTTGTCAGCTTCATAAATTGTGGTTTCATGTCGATGGTGCACATGGTGGTGCGGCTGTTTTTTCTGCTCAATATAAACCTTTACTCAAAGGCTTAGAAAGAGCGGACTCGGTAATTATTGACACGCACAAAATGATGATGACACCTGCTTTATCGACGGTCGTGGTCTTTAAGGATAAAAACAAAGGCAATCAAACCTTTCACCAAAAAGCACAGTATTTATTTGAAGATAATTCAATTGAAGAACAGTGGTATAACGGCGGCTTACGCACCTTTGAATGCACAAAATTTATGATGTGTTTGAAGTTTTATGTTTTGTGGAAAACCTTTGGAATTGAAGTCTTTGAAGAAAATATTGATTGTCTGTATGGTTTGGGCACAACTTTTGCAGAAATGATAAAGCAAAACAAAGAGTATGAATTGGCATTAGAGCCACAAACCAATATTGTCTGTTTTCGTTACCTTAAAAAGGGATTTGATGAACAACAACTTAATGATTTGAATCAAACCATCAGGCAAAAACTCTTGCAAAACAGTGAATTTTATATAGTGCAAACGGTATTGAACGGCAAATTGTTTTTGCGTGTTACTCTGATGAACCCATTTACGACCAGAGAGCACTTAGAAAAACTGCTTAGTATTATTCCAGATTTTGGGTTATACTAACTCGAATATTCCATTTTTGTACGAAATTTGCGGGCCAAGCTCACAGGTATTGCCCTTGATTTGTTGGTGTCAACAAATCTTCCAACTTTTATAAATGAGTTTTTATTATGGTAAATCAATTAAACCAAACAGCTAATAGTTCAATTAAGACACAGTTAAACGGCGTTTTTCAATTGCAGCGAAACAGCTTTTTGAACAGTCCAACTGAATCCATTCACGAGCGAAAAGTACACTTAAATAGTCTTAAAAACTTACTCACCGAAAATCGTGATGCCATTGTGGAAGCCATTTGTAAAGACTACGGAAACCGTTCTAAATTTGAAACACTATTTGCTGAAATTGTAGTGGTAACTGATGACATTAAAACCACCTTAAAAAAATTAAAGAAATGGATGAAAGTGCAACGACGACACGTTGATAAGTTGTTGTATTTTGGTGCAAAAAACCGAGTTATTCCTCAACCTATAGGCGTGGTTGGATTAATTATTCCGTGGAATTTCCCGATAAACCTGTCTTTTTCTGGATTAACGGCGGTATTTGCGGCGGGCAATCGAGCCATGGTTAAGATGTCTGAAAATTCCATTCATTTATCGCGATTGTTGATTGCATTAGTGCCAAAATATTTTAAGCCCGAAAAGTTGCAATTTTTTGAAGAGACCGGAGCAGTGGGCATAGAATTTTCACAAATTCCTTTTGATCACCTTATGTTCACAGGCTCTGGAGCAACGGGGAAAAAAGTCATGGCATCGGCGGCAAAAAATCTAACACCTGTTACCTTGGAGTTAGGGGGTAAATGCCCTGCCATTATTGATCCAGAATATCCCATGGAAAAAGCAGCCGAACGGATATTATTTGTTAAACAATTTAATGCGGGTCAAATTTGCACCACGGTGGATTATGTTTTTGTGCATGAATCACAAACAGAAGATTTTGTTACAGAAGCCACAAAATGGGTTAAGCAACATGTTCCTGATATTGCCAATGAAGATTATACCTCGATTATTGATGAGCGTTCATTTATTCGTTTAGAACATCTTATTAAAGACGCGCAGGAAAAAGGTGCTCGAGTAATAAATTTGTGTAATCAAGAGGCGGATTTAAACACTAAAAAATTCCCCGTTACCTTAGTGCTCGATACAACTGATGAAATGCAAATCACGAACCGAGAAACCTTTGGTCCTATTCTTATGGTTAAAGCTTATAAAGAACCACAAGAAGTTATAAATTATGTCAATAATCACGATAGACCCTTGGCACTTTACCCGTTTTCTAAAAACAAACAACTGCTTAATTTATACATAGATCGCATCATGTCTGGAGGTGTCACTATCAATGATGCCTTATTCCACGTAGCACAACACGATATACCTTTTGGGGGTATTGGTGGCAGCGGCATGGGGCATTATCATGGGTATGAAGGCTTTTTGACCTTTTCAAAATTGCGCCCAATATTTTACCAAGCCAATTTCAGTAGCGTTAAATATTTATACCCTCCTTACGGTGATTTTGCTAAGAAGGTGATTAATTTTCTTGCTAAACTGAAGTCGTAATAGCCACCACCTTTTCCAACCATTCAGACTAAATAAACGGCAAAAGCCCATGAGTTTTGACTCACGGGCTTTTTCTTCCTTGGTTTAACAACTCCTTTTGAGCGGATTCCTTTCTTCTGTTTCCTTATTTCCCCGTTAATTCAATTACATCGCGATTCTTTTCTACAGTTTTTAGGCCAATTCCTTTGACTTGTGTTAACGATTCAATTGTTTTAAAGCGTCCGTTTGTTTCGCGGTAGTCCACTATGGCTTGTGCTTTTTTTGTACCAACGCCGTTTAATTCGTTAGCAATTTCTTCAGCTTGTGCTGTATTCACATTTACCGCAAAAAGCGATTGGCTGAATAAGGTTAATCCAGTGATGGCTGTTAATAATAGTTTGTTCATGTAAATTCTCCATTTGATTTATAAAAAGTTATTGCGTCATTGCAATAACATGGTGCCCATTGTAGAGAATTATTAAAATTTGCAAATCGGTAAAATGCTTTATGAGTTTAGGACATTCTTTAAAGTTAAGGGTTTATTTCCTACAAATAAGAGCTGTCTGTAATCTTTAATGACTTAACTGATTTATTCTTTTCTTGGACAGGCTCCTAGAATTTAATGCTTATTCAAAAATCTTAAGCGATTAATAAAATTCATTTGTAGTTAGGGCTTAAGGCTTTTATACTCTTGGGTCAAATAAAAAAAGAGTAGGTAACAATGAGCTTAACGAGAAAAATAATTATCTTTATGGTAATTGGGGCAGTAGTCGGCATTGCAATCAATTTTTTTGGTTACAATAAAACACCTTTTGTCGAAACTTATTTAACTGGTGGGCTATTTAAAGTGGTTGGGAAGTTGTTCCTTAACGCTTTGCGCATGATGGTTGTGCCTTTGGTATTTGTCTCGTTGTTTTGTGGAGCCGCTGCCTTAAGAGAGCCTTCTCAACTGGGCAAGCTGGGTGGTAAAACCCTATTATTCT
>JALSIL010000217.1 GCA_026990095.1 Lysobacterales bacterium | reverse complement strand
CCTGAAATAGAGTCCACAGGAGAAGGCGATGAAGTGGTAGACTTAACTGATGATAACTTAGATGCTGATTTAACTTTAGATGATGACATCAGCTTGGATTTAGATATTGATGAAACAGCAAATGAGGAAGTTGAGTTGGTTGTTGATGAAGAAGTCACCATTGATTCTGAAGATTTTGATGATAAATTAGAAGATGAAGAATTGGATTTTGGAGATGATTTGGATTTATCCTTAGATGATATTGATTTTGATGAATTTGAAGAAGAAACGCCAGAAATAAAAGAAACAAACGACAATGATTCATCGGATGAAGGCTTGGATTTGTCCGAAGAAGACTTAGGCTTATCTGTTGATGATAGTATTCAATTGGCAATAGATGATTTGGACGAAGAATCAAGTGATAGTGATACTTTAGAAGTTGGAAGTCTTGAAGTTGAAACTCCTGGTGAATCTAATGAAGAGTTTGATATTGGAATTGATTTTGATGATGTTGTGGATGATGCCATTGATACCAAGCTTGACTTAGCTCGTGCCTACTTCGAAATGGGTGATGTTGATGGGGCTAAACAAATGACGGATGAAGTCCTAGAAGAAGGAACGCAAGAACAACAAGCTAAAGCACAAGAGCTAAAGTCTGAGATAGAAAGTTCTTAGAAAGAACAGGGTTTAGTATAATTTTTTAGGATATATTTTTGTATAATGGAGCTGTTAGGTAAAATTGCCTAACAGCTTTTTTTATATTGGGATTTGGGTATTTAATAGGTGGATTAGAGAAATATAAATGCAATTTAATACAATACTTACAATAATACCATGAGATATGCATGTGGAATTGAATACGATGGGCATGGGTTTTTGGGTTTTCAATCTCAAGTCCAACAACCAACTATACAAGATTGTTTAGAAAAAGCCCTTTCTAAAGTTGCCAATCATCCAGTGAAAATTTTCTGTTGTGGACGCACGGATACAGGCGTTAGTGCAACAGCTCAAGTTGTTCATTTTGATTCAGACACAATACGTGACGATTACCAGTGGATAATGGGAACAAACACCAATCTTCCAGAAGGGATATCAATGTTATGGATAAAACCAGTAGCGGATGACTTTCATGCCCGTTTTAGTGCCATTGAGCGCAGCTACCGGTATGTTATATTTAATCGTTGGATTCGCCCTGCACTAAATCGCCATCACGTTACTTGGGAAAGATTGCCGTTAAATGCAGAGGCAATGCACGAAGCGGCTCAGTTTTTGCAAGGAGAACATGATTTTAATGCCTTTCGTTCTTCTGCCTGCCAATCTAAAACCTCAATAAAACAAATTTACCGCATATCGGTGAAACGCGAGGGTAACTTGGTTATCTTAGATGTTGCAGGTTCGGGCTTTTTACACCACATGATACGAAATATTGTGGGCACGCTTTTACCTATTGGGCGGGCAGAGCAATCGGTAGAGTCGATGAAGGTCATATTAGATGGTAAAGATAGGACAAAAGCAGGAGTTACCGCTCGACCTAATGGTTTATCGTTTAGAACAATCAAATACCCGAAAAAATACAACTTACCTGAACAGGCAATAGAAAATCATTTACCAAGACATTATGAAAAATAGACTGTTTACAAAATTTTGTGGTATTACCCAAGTACAAGATGCCATTAATGCTCAAGAAGCGGGTTGTAATGCTCTTGGTTTTGTTTTTGTAAAATCCTCAAAGCGATACCTGGATTCAATACAATGCAATAAAATAATAAATGAGATTTCACCCTTAATGATAACTGTTGGTTTATTTGCAAATAACGCTAAAGAACAAATAGAGTCGGTAATAAATCAATGCAATATACAAGTATTGCAGTTTCATGGCAGTGAAAGTAGCGAGTTTTGTGAACAGTTTAAACGCCCTTATTGGAAAGCGATTCCAATGGCTGATGCAATAGATCCTGTTAAATACGCAACGAAACACCCAAATGCATTAGGGTATGTGATTGATAATTATGGACAAAATCAACAGGGAGGTTCAGGAGATAAATTCGATTGGAAAGAGTTGCCAAAAAACTTAGGGAACAAATGGATATTAGCAGGTGGTTTAACAGTTGACAATATCAAAGAAGCACGACAAAATACCTCTCTTAATAGTTTTGATGTAAGTTCTGGAATTGAAGTCTCCCCTGGAATTAAGTCAAAACAAAAAATGAACCAATTTATAAAGAATTTAAATGACTAATTATTACGATTTCCCTGATGTAAAAGGACACTTTGATCGATACGGCGGTGTGTTTGCCTCAGAAACATTGATGAAATGTTTAAATGAGCTTCAAGATGCCTATAAAAAATACAAAACTGATGAAGCTTTTCAAAATGAGTTTTATTATGATTTGGCCCATTACGTCGGTCGTCCTTCTCCGTTGTATTTAGCAAAAAGATTAACCCAAAATGTTGGTGGAGCAAATATTTGGTTAAAACGTGAGGACTTAAATCATACTGGTGCACACAAAATTAACAACACCGTTGGGCAGATTCTCCTAGCTAAAGCCATGGGTAAAAAGCGCATTATTGCCGAAACAGGTGCAGGACAACACGGTGTGGCAACAGCAACAGTTGCGGCTCGTTTGGGTTTGAAGTGCGTAGTTTATATGGGTGAAGTTGATATTCAACGACAAGCCATTAATGTTTATCGCATGAAACTCCTTGGTGCGGAGGTGGTGAGTGTAAAATCAGGCTCAAAAACATTAAAAGATGCCTTAAATGAAGCGATGCGAGATTGGGTAACCAATGTTGATGACACCTTTTATATTATTGGCACGGTCGCAGGTCCTGCTCCTTATCCAGAAATGGTTCGAGATTTTAACTCGGTTGTGGGAAGAGAAGCAAAAAAACAGTTTAACAAACAAGTCGGCGGACTGCCCGATGCAATCGTTGCTTGTGTTGGTGGAGGGTCTAATGCCATGGGAATCTTTCATGCATTTTTAAATGATGAAACGGTAAAACTGTACGGCGTGGAAGCCGAAGGCAAGGGCATGAATACAGGCAAACATGCGGCATCCATCAATGCTGGTGATGTTGGAGTTTTGCACGGTAATAGAACTTATGTGATGAGTGACGAAGATGGACAAATTATAGAAACACACTCCATATCAGCGGGGTTAGATTATCCTGGAGTTGGTCCTGAGCATGCCTTCTTAAATGATAAGGGACGGGCAAAATATGTTCTTGCCAATGACCAAGAAGCCTTAAATGCTTTTCATCTATTAACCGAAGTTGAAGGCATATTGCCCGCACTTGAAAGCTCTCACGCGGTAGCCTATGGTAT
>JALSIL010000216.1 GCA_026990095.1 Lysobacterales bacterium | reverse complement strand
TGTGCATTAAATTACCCGTGCGATAAAGACTCGTTGCTTAGTTTTGGGTATTGTTTTAATAATTATGTAAATCACAATGAAGCTTGTGGAAAGTCTGTTGAGGATTATTTTTTTACAGAAGTGATTAGTCCAAATCAAATACAAGATGTTGAAAACTTCATTACTTATGTGCTAAAAAATTATGCGAAAAATTAATCTAGTTTTGATTTTAGTTGGTCTTGTGCTTTTATTATATTGGCTAATAAATACGCAAGAATCAAAGCAAACCAAGAATTTCATAGATTCAATTAAAAATGAAGAAATGATTAACTATAAACCCGTAACGGAACAGTTAAAAAAGGCGGTGCCAAGCAGTGAGCTAAAGTCGAAGAAAGAGGATTCTATCATTCCAAAGGTTAAAACTTTTTTTAATGAAGATCCTTTTATTGATAAATTGATGATTTATTCAAAATATCAATATTGTTTTGATCTTTTGTCTCCACAAACGACCAATCGTTCATTACGGCTTACTTATGTTTACAATAAATCATCAGGAGAAAAGAAGAAAAGACACCTAAAAGAATATCGGAAAATTTGTGATAAAGTAGCACAACAATATCCAGAGTATTATTTTGAAAAAGGATTTTCTTTTAAACATTTAACCAACATAAATGCAACAAGTGTTTTTGGCAAAAGATTGCATGATATACAATTTAGCCAAGGAGAAAAATATACATTGAGTAAAAAAGTCACTGATATTAAAAATACAAGTCCTGACCTTTTTTTATCATTAAACTATCTTTTCTATATGGACTTTAATGAAGTGTTCAAATGGGATTTATATGAATTGTTACAAACAAATAATTCTGATTATATTTGGACTATTTATAACTATGCTCAAGACTTGTATGCTTGCCATCAAGGAGCTGATTGCGGAAGATACAGTACGGTTGTCATAAATAAATGCATTCTTAACGATGCTTTTTGTGTCAATGACTTTGAAACGATAGTTAAAATGAAGCTAACAAAAGGTCAACAAGCAGATATAGCCATTACATATGAGTATTTAATGGGCGTATTTGATGAGTGAAAAATCACATGGGTTGATTTTAATTTATTTGACCTTATTGTTAAAAATATGAAAAATATTCTTCTGGTCATCCTATTATTACTGGTGTTTTTGGTTTTGTTTTATTATTTTGCAGGGCAAGATGATGAGGCGAGCGTTACTAAGGCTCAGGAGGTTAATCGGGTTTCTTTTCACAACAAAGCGATTAAATCAGTTAAAAAACACACAGATAAGCTTGATAATAAGAAGAAAGATGGTGAGATTGAAGGGGTTGTTGAGGTTGTTGCAAATGCACAGGAGTTAAAACAACAAAAACAATCTGAACCTGAAACTGACTACATCAGTGCTTACCGTGATTGGCAGTATTTTCAAAATTGTTATACCGATGTTGAGGATTTTCTTAAGCACAAAGACCCGTTGGATACATTAAAAGAGCGGTTTGAGAATAATCCTCGAGAATCACAAACCGAGCCAACAGCACAACAAAATACGTATTACCAGCATCATGTGGATATTTGCAAAAGCATGATTGAGGACGATAGCGATGATTATTACGCCAATATGCAACGTTTAGAAGAAAGATTTAACGCTATTATTCCAACAACAGAAGAAGAAAAGCAGTTGCAGCAGGCTTTACTAATGCAAACACAGTTGCGTCAGTTAATGTTGGATTTTACCAATAGCAGCCGTAAAAAGAGTAACTTGAACCCTGAACAATTGCAGGAACTCAATGCGCAGATTAATCAAGTTACGCAGAATCTGTTGTCAATTTATGAAGGCAAAGAAAAACTCTCAGAAGAGGAAAACCAACTTTTGCAACAGTATTCTCAAGAGTTGGATGAGTTAAATGCCATAATTGCGAAGAGTCAAGTGGTTGACAATGAGCAACGTGAACTTATTAATGAACAAATCAATCAGCATTTACTTGCCATGGAGGCATTTTTGAAAACCGTGATTTCTCCTGATGCTTTTTTGGTTATTGCGGGCAATTTATTTCGTTCGGAATATTACCAAAAAGACTCGCCTGTGTTGGCAAAAGTTAAGCAAGAAACACAAATTTGGGATTCGTACTATATTGAGATACTCAATAAAATCACCATGCCTTTGATTGCTTGCTCGATGAATTATCCTTGTGATGCAGACTCTGATTACATGCTTAGTTATTGTTTGGGTTTGCGTGATAGCATGTTCAATCAAGCTTGTGGGATGAATTTGGAAGACTTTTATTTCAACTTTTATATCGGTGCCAATCAACTCAATGATGTGAATACTTATTTTCAATACATGGTCAATACTTATGGCAAGTAAACGTATTTTCGTCTTTGTTTTTCTGCTGTTGTTGGCAATTTTTACTTGGAATTTTTACTCGCCTAAAGTTGAAAAATCGTTGAACAGAGAAGAAGAGTCTATCGCAGTGGTTAAGCCAGTTAGTCCTAAGGTTGTTGAAAAGCCCCAGTTGAAAACAGTTAAATCACCTCCAGAAAAAACACCAACAACAGGTGATTCAAAGCACGAAGTGCTCTTGGATGTTGTTTATGACGATGACCCTGTGGTCAATGCATCGATGCTGTTGCATGAAAATGTCCTCTGTATTCGGCATTTATCCGACAGTAAAAATTACGAGCAATATTTGCAACTTTTTAAGGCGAGACTGGATGAAAATCAACAAAAATTTTATGACAAATTTACCCAATATTGCCAAAAGTTAAACAAACAACACCCAGAATACCATTTAACCGATAAGAAAATATTAAACCAACAAAAAAATAAGGCACAGGCCGTCAGTCTTTGGGGTGAAATAATTAAAGGAGAAAAGTTGGCTACTGATTTAACAGATTCTGAAGTGCGAGGGCTGTTGAGTTCTGGCAGCCTCAATGTGTTAACCCAAGCACCACAGTATTTGCGAGAATTTTACCAAAAAACGATTCACTGGGATTTAGAAAGTGTCTTGGGTAATCACCAATACGATTACGTTGAATACATACAAAACTATGCCCATCAATTGTATTTGTGCCAATCAGGTGCAGATTGTTCCGCTTATAGTTCAACCATGGTCATGCTTTGTTATTTAAATTCAAAAGGTTGTGGTTTGGATTACCCCAGTTATATTCAGCAGGTCTTAACCCAAGGGCAACAAGCCGATATTGCATTGGCTCTTGATTATCTCAAAAGCCAATACAATTAGAGACCTTTGCATAATTATAGTGACGAGTAAAAAATGATTAAATTCACCAGCTTTTCGCTAAAAATCTCGCCAATA
>JALSIL010000215.1 GCA_026990095.1 Lysobacterales bacterium | reverse complement strand
ACCTCAGTGAAGTGGATTATAGCAGCAATATTGATTATACCAATTTAACCCCTTTATCTCTCCTTCATAATCAAGTTGCGGTGGATACTTTCGGCAGTGTCAATTCTCAGGCATCACCCACTAACATAGAAAATATCCGTGGAGCCAGAGTCGATGGCTACCATCAGGATCAAAATGGGTTTAAATATTTTTCTTTTGATACAGATATCACACTTAATGGGGAATTTGTCTCTAGAAATGACATTATCATGTGTGAAAATGCTTCTTGTAGTGAATATTTTCTCTATTTTGGTCCATTTTTTGGTACAACCGCTAAAACTTTTAACATCAATGCTTTTACTATAGACCCAGCCAACGGCAATGTACTTTTTACCATCGATAGTGCGTCCTATTTGACTCCGAGTATGCCAGTTTATCCCTCCAGTATTATTCGATACAATCCGGCGGGGGCAGTTAACTTTTCTTACGAAGCGACCCCTTTTGCATATGATCCGACAAAGAATATCGATGCCTTAAGCTATTTACCCAATAATAATTTCTTATACAGCTTAGAAAATGACGATAAACTTAATCTAATTTACCTTTATAACACTTCAACCTCCACCAGTGAGGTGGCGTATACGCCACTTAGTTTTAATGGTTCCACCAGTGGTCGTTTAGACATTACCTCATTAATGGCAACTTTTAATGATGATATTTTTAATGATGGCTTTGAATAACTTTTTTAGATGAGAGCATCTCATCACAACAAATTTTGGAGAAAAAAATGAAAAAAATAATTTTACTTTTACTAATAAGCATTTCGGGCTTGACCCATGCTGCTAATGGTGTGTTTGTGATTAATGATGTCTGTGTGAACTTTGGGTGCTTTACAGGTGATGCCATTGGTTATCCCGTAACCATTACCCAACCAGGCAGTTATATACTTACTTCAAATCTCACTTCAACGAGTGAAACAGTAGGAGTAATTGAGATACAAGCAAGTAACGTAACGCTTGATTTAAATGGCTTTGCCATAATCGGACCAAAAACATGTACAGGTTCAGGTGTTTCATTAAATTGCACACTACCAAGCATGGGTGCCGATGGCATTATAGCCAGTGGTACTATCAATAATATCACGGTAAAAAATGGCAGTGTTCGAGGTTTTGAAGATGGTGTTGCTATTATTACGGGCTCTTATTTTGAAAATCAAATTATGAATATTCAAGCAACAGAAAATGATAGAGGCATTACTTTACACAGTGGCACTATCAGTGATTGCCAATCTAATAGGAATGCTAAATATGGCTTTTCCAGTGCAATTTCAGCTTTTAACAATGGTTATTTAAAAGTCAAAGACTCTTACGCTTATGGTAATTTTTTACATAGTATTCATGCACAAGTGTGCAGCAATGTCTTTTTCCTAAATAATGGCTCAAATAACAGTGCTGATGCTGATTGTGGTTTCTATACCGATGAAAGTATTTGTAAAGATGCGCGTTGTATAGGGCTTTAACATTGATAGAAAGTGGCAAGCATAAGTTTGCCACTTATTAAGGTCTATTTTATGATTCGGGTTCACATTTATTACAATTCACCAATTTCTTAACTTTATTCTAACGAAGTCTTAACATCTGTTGTGTTTAGATGCATGAGCGTCGAATATTTCTGCGCTTATTATTAACTTTGAGGAACATTATTATGTCAAATCAAAATAAAATGAAACTTCTAAAAACAACTTTATTAACCTTGTCATTGGCAACATTTGGCTTTATCGCCACAGCCAATGCAGGCAACTCTCCATTTGCACAAGCAGGTAGCGAAACCATCAGGTTGGCCGTTAAAGGCGATCCAAAAAAATGTGGTGAGGGCAAGTGCGGTGATAACTTGAAGAAAGCGACAGCAAAGAAAGCTAAAAAAGTAACTGACGGTGGCAGTGCTGACGAAATAAATGCCAAATCGCAAGAGGAAGCCATACCATCTGATATTAATTCGTCAGAGGAAAAGCCAAAAAAAGCAGAAAAAAAGTGCGGGAGTTAAAATAAGGTCAAAACGGTTTTTTTTAAGGAAGGCAGAATGGATAATTCCGCCTTTCTTTCTAGTTAATTCATAAGAATCTAAAAAGGCTCTAAAAAAGCAGTAGTTTTTTGTAAGTTCACTTTTGGGATTAAGGGTTAATAATAACAAATGCCGACTTCTTTTTACGCACGGGTGGAGAAACGTATTTTTCTCGCCTGATTTGTGAAACAGGCATTCCTGCTTCTTTGAGTAATCCAAAAGCTTCATCAACCATAGCAGGGTTTCCGCAGAGATAGACCACATCGTTTTCGCTATCGAATGTAACTGTTTCAAGGTAAGTCTGAACGTGACCTTCATAATCTAATTGCGTAGCGTTATTTAATTTTGCTCGGCTCAAACAACTGATGTAATGGTAATTTTCCATCTCTTTGGCATTTTTGCGAAATTCATCAGCGTACAACAATCCCGACTCATCACGCGCCCCCATAACAACATATACTTCGGCATCATAGTTTTTAATGCGAGATTTCAATTCATTGGTCATGGCACGATAAGGTGTTACACCAGTACCTGTTGCCACAAGAAAATAGCGTTTGAATTTATCATCGGTCAGGCAAAATCGTCCATAAGGGGCACTGGCTTTTATCACATCACCCACTTTCATGGTTGATAAACCAACGGTTGCCAAGCCACCTTTAACCCATGAAACAGCTAGTTCAATGGTGGTTATCGTGTCGGTATTACTTTTAAGGACATTTGCAACCGAATAGGAGCGAAACACTTCTTGACCATCTTGCTCAAACAATAAGCGGATAAATTGCCCCGCAGTTAACTCCAGCGATTGATTATCAAGAAGGTTAAATTCAAAGTGCACGGTGTTGTCATTTAGCTCGGTGCAAGAGGTCAATTTCAAAGTGAAATTTTCAGCCATTGGTGTATCTCTAGAAAAATAATTGCTTCATTTTAATTCAGCGTGATAAAATAGTAAAATGAATAAACAAACCATCCTCTTTTTAGACAACACTTACCCCAAAGCTTACCAATTATCGACCTTGATAGAACAAGCTCTCGGTGGCACCGAGTCCAGTGTGGTCAAAACAGCATTGATTTTATCTAAAGAATACATAGTATTTGTCGCACAAAAATATCGTAAAGAAGGGTGTGAGGAAAGTGAATGTTTAAGTTTTATTCCTAAAAGCCAAATAGCTAAGCTCAACCCAGATTTTATCGTGGTGCTGCGCAAATACCCTTTATTAAAAGACTTGCACCAACAATTTCCACAAGCCAAATTGTTTTTGTGGTTACACACTTACAAAAACA
>JALSIL010000214.1 GCA_026990095.1 Lysobacterales bacterium | reverse complement strand
TAAAATTTCAAATACAAAACAAGTAATAGTTTAGTATTGTAGCTCAAAACCTGATTAGTTAACTACGAAAGCGATAAAAAATAACTAAATTCTGCAGGGAGTTAATAGTAAAGGGGTAAAGTGTGTGTCTTCAATTGACGTCCTCAATTGTTTTTATTTTGCAGTTGAGAGCAAAACCAAGAGGGTCTCTATAGCTTTTTCGATATCTTTTGTGGTCTTGTTGTTTGACTCATGCAGTTGCTGCATTATATTTTTGCAATGAACGGAGATTTCATCAAATCCATAACCGCCACTTGAGCCTCTGAGTTTATGAATTAAGTCATGAATAAGTTTCATGTCCTTTTTTTTCAGTGCTTCTTCAATCCCTTCTAGCTTTGCAGGAAAACTAGAAAGGTATTTTTTTCTTAATGCAGCAAATTTATCTGGCATGAACTAATCCGCAACACACATAATAACAGTGGCAGTTGCGGTATTGCCATTGCCGTCGGTGATGGTGTAAGTGAAACTGTCGTTGCCAGCAAACATGAATGGAGCTTGGTAATGCATAGTGCCACTTTCATCGAATGTTAATGTTCCATTTAAGAGGGAAGTGTCAACGGATAAAATAGTTAATGTGTCGCCATCAATATCGCTGTCATTTTCAATTGGATTAAAGTCAAAGGATCCGTTTAAGGACACCATATAAAGGTCATCAACAGCAATTGGGGCACTGTTGGCAGGTTCTTCTACAGTAACAAAGACGGTTGCCATACTTTGTGCACCGTCTTCGTCTTCAATTATGTAAGTAAATGAGTCATTGCCCTTAAAGCCAAGTTGTGCTTGGTAAGTTACGGTGCCATCTGAATTGATGTTTACTGAACCATTTTGTCCTTGGGTTACCGACACCAGTGTTAAGACAGAGCCATCACTGTCAGAATCATTGCTCGTGACATTGATTATTAAAGGATCTGTTCCTGTTGCAATAACGGAGTCATCTGTTGCCTCAGGAGCATTGTTTTCAACCGTAATGATTACCTGGGCTTGGGCTTGGTCGCCATGTCCATCATCAATTGTGTATTGAATTGTTTCTTCACCGATAAAGCCAGTATTTGGCGTGTAAGTAAGAGAAGTACCGTTATTAACAACTGTTCCGTTATTTGGCTGAGTGACATCAGTGATGGATAAATCATCATTTTCTGGGTCAGAGTCATTGGTTAAAACATCAATCAAAGTCGCACTTGAATTTCTCAATACCGTGAGGGTATCGTTATTGGCAGTTGGAGCTGTATTTAATACAACCACAGAGCCTAAAGTCGTAATTGATTCTTTTTCTTCAAACTGATAAACATCAACGGTACGTTTATGTTTAGCAGGGTTGCGAAGAGCTCGTGCTAGCCATGAGGGTGCTGTTTTTATGGGTTGTTTTACCCATTTAACAGGCACTTCATCGGCAGCAACTTCTCCTTGTTTAAAGTCTTCTTCTAAGGACAAGAAGCTAATGGCAACGCGTCTGTTTTTGGCGATGTCAGGGCCATTGTTATCAAAGGCAGGTTCGCTTTCGCCTTTGCCAGATGATTGAATATCGCCGATGTCAATTCCATGTTCGACAAAGAAATCTTGTGCAGCTTTGGCTCTTTTCTCAGAAAGTTTTTGGTTGTATTGTTCGGTTCCCAACCAACAGGTGTGTCCAACAATATTTATCTTAGATCCCAGTTTTAATGACTTGATTTGTTTAACTACATCGGATAATGCGGCTTTTGTGTCTTCGCGTAATACAGCGGAGTCTAAATTGAAGAATGCCATTGATGACAAATCAATCTTGTTTTGTATCACGGTGCGTCTTTCTTCTTTTAGTCGTGCTAAAGCGACCTCATCAACCACTTTAACCTCTTCGTAGCGTTCAGTTGGTTGGAAAGTTTTGCCAAAGTCGTAGCGATACATTAGAAATGCACGCGTATCGCTTTTGTCAGTAATAAAATCACCGTCTTTAGACAGAGACTCAACATGCAAAGCAATAGAGTGCCCTGTATTAGCAAAATATTTTTCGACATCAATACTTGCGGTAAATTGGTTTGAGTTAAAATCGCCTGTTTCATAATCTAAACCACCAGTGAGGCGGACTAAATTTTGGTCAAAATATTTGCCTAATCTTCCACCCAAGCCCCAATCATAGGGTTGTTCATAAATTCGGGTGATGTCTTCAATGGTGCGAGTCTGGTTTGTTACGTGAGTGCCTAATGTTCCAACAATAATGTCGTTGGTAAATACGGAAACATCGCTAACCAATCTGCGTCCTGTTGTTGCTTTGCTTGCATTGATGTTCCAAAACAAATCTTCAGATTCTCTGCCACCACCAATCGTGAGTTTGCGGTCATCAAAGGTGTTTTGATCAAGTGCTAAAAAGAGTTTATTTACTTTATAATCTTGAGCCTTATCAATTAATACTTGTTCGCTATCTGCAGCAATCCAGTGGTAATCTAACTCCAGTCCCCCTGCACCGTCCGAATACCAACCTTGTGCCATCCAGTTGGAACGGTAAGTGGTGTTAAAAGACTTGAGAAAATCGCCTATAAAATCACCATTTTCAGTAATGCCAATACCGAGACGCGTTTCATCACCTGAATAGGCAAGGTTTATTTGGTCAAGAGATTGAAGTTCGTTAGTATTTTGTGCACTTGCTGCGAAAGTAGCAAGAATTGCGGTCAAGAGTGTGTTTTTTTTAGCCGTTTTCATAATAAACTGAATGTGTTGGTGTTGTTAAATTAACAGCATTTTAACAAACTAACGGACTAATTCATACAGTTTAATAGGGTGTTGCATATAAATACGATGTCTTTTGCTGTTAATTGAGTATAAAAAGGAAGAGCAAGTGTTTGCTCGGCAATCCGTTCGGTTTGTATGAGTTTTAGCTGGGGAAAGAGCTTTTTGTAAAAGGGTTGTAAATGCACAGGAGAAAAATACCGCCCACATTGCATGCCTGATTGTGTCATCTTCTCTTTAATCAAGTCAGGATTTTTAATTAAAATAACATAAACAAACCATGCAGATGTATTTTCTTGAGGTAGAAATTGAGGAAGAGTAATACCATCAATGTTATCCAGAGAGTGCTGGTAATACTCGGCAAGGTTTTTGCGTTTTTCTTTTATTTGTTTAAGTCTTTTTATTTGTGAATGTCCTAGAGCTGCATTGATGTCACTTAGACGAAAGTTCCAGCCAAAACTGACTTGGTCATATAAATCGCCATTCATGCTTCGTCCATGATTCTTTAAGAGTTCAAATTTTTGATGAAGTGATTTGTTGTTGGTTACCAACATGCCGCCTTCGCCGCTGGTTATTTGTTTGTTGG
>JALSIL010000213.1 GCA_026990095.1 Lysobacterales bacterium | reverse complement strand
ATGACTCAGTGTGCTGGCTACACAAATATTTAAAGTGCCACGTTTAACGCCTTTGAAGTCTTGCATCAGTTCTTTGGCTTCAAACAGTTCATTGCGGATTCTAATGCAATATTTTAAAAACTCTTCACCGGCCTGGGTTAGTGAAAGTTTTTTACCAACGTGATTGAGTAACGGCAAGTCAATCATATCTTCTAACTGTTTGATTTGCATGGACACAGCTGGTTGTGTTAAAAATAATGCATTCGCCGCTTTTGTTATGCTTAAATGATTGGCAACTTCTACAAATATATTAATTTGCCTCAAGGTAATGTTCATAAATAACTCTTATGATTTTCATAATAAAATGTGACTTTTATTTATTATAACTATCGATTAAGATGGGTCAACTTAAATATTAAATACAGAGGACTTTCACATGGATCAATCCAATCGTTATGTAGATTTAACCCTAAAAGAAGAAGATTTAATTGCTGGTCAAAACCATATTTTAGTGGCTTACACCATGCAACCAGTCACTGGTTACGGCTACATGGAAACTGCCGCTCACGTAGCCGCCGAATCATCAACAGGAACAAATGTTGAAGTGTCAACCACCGATGACTTTACCAAAGACTTAGATGCAATGGTTTATGAAATTGATGAAGTCGAAGGCATTATAAAAATAGCTTATCCCTTTGATTTATTTGATCGCAATAATATTGACGGAAAAACCATGGTTGTTTCATTTCTGACCTTGGCCATTGGTAATAACCAAGGCATGGGCGACGTGGCTAATTTACAAATGTTTGATTTTTGGGTTCCAGATACTAAATTACATCTGTTTGATGGGCCTTCGGTCGATATTTCGCACATGTGGAAACTTTTGGGACGACCCAGAAAAAATGGTGGATATATCGCTGGTACAATTATTAAACCAAAATTAGGATTAAGACCCGAACCTTTTGCTGAAGCCGCTTATCAGTTTTGGCTAGGTGGTGATTTTATTAAAAATGATGAACCACAAGGCAATCAAGTTTTTTGTCCGATGAAAAAAGTTATTCCAATGGTTGTGGACTCCATGAAACGTGCCCAAGACGAAACAGGAGAAGCCAAATTATTCTCTGCCAACATTACTGCCGATGATTACCACGAAATGTGCTACCGAGCAGACTTTGTACTAGAGGCTTTTGGTGAATTTGCTCCACACGTTGCCTTTTTAGTTGATGGCTATGTCGGTGGCCCAGGTATGGTCACAACAGCACGTCGAAATTATCCATCGCAATACTTGCATTACCATCGTGCAGGTCATGGAGCAGTCACGTCGCCTTCATCTAAGCGAGGTTATACCGCTTATATTTTAGCCAAATTGTCTCGTCTTATGGGAGCATCAGGCATCCACGTAGGGACAATGGGTTTCGGCAAAATGGAAGGTGGCAATGACGATAATATTATTGCTTATATGATTGAACGAGATGAATGCCAAGGTCCTGTTTACTACCAAAAATGGGAAGGCATGAAACCCGTAACGCCAATTATTTCAGGCGGCATGAACGCCTTAAGATTGCCCGCATTTTTTGAAAATTTGGGTCATGGCAATTTAATTAATACCGCAGGTGGTGGTTCTTATGGTCATATTGATTCACCAGCTGCTGGTGCTATTTCATTGAGACAAGCCTTTGATTGTTGGACACAAGGTGCCGATCCAATCGAATACGCCAAAGAACACAAAGAATTTGCTCGTGCATTTGAATCTTTCCCAGGCGATGCCGATATGCTTTATCCAGGTTGGAGAGAAAAGCTTGGTGTTCATAAGTAACACCGCTTTGGTTGTAAGAATGTTAAAACCTCTGCTTCGTGTAGAGGTTTTTTGTTAGAATAGTTGAAATAGATAATATGAAGTAAACAACATGGATATTAAACAATACAAAATTGATAGAGAACCTTATTACCAGCAACTTGCCAACGAAGTTGAATTGTACAATGCGGCATACAATGCCAAATTACCGGTGATGGTCAAAGGTCCAACAGGCTGTGGTAAATCGCGTTTTGTTGAATACATGGCATGGAAACTAGGCAAACCCATTATTACCGTTTCTTGCAACGAAGACATTACCGCATCGGACTTGGTTGGTCGATTTTTATTGGATGCCAATGGCACCCGTTGGGTCGATGGACCTTTAACTATGGCGGCAAGATACGGTGCAATTTGTTATCTGGATGAAATTGTCGAAGCTCGCCAAGATACCATGGTGGTGATTCACTCCTTAACCGACCATCGGCGAGAACTGTCATTGGATAAAAAAGGCGAATTAATCAAAGCTCATGCCGATTTCCAACTGGTTATTTCTTACAATCCTGGTTACCAAAGCCTAATGAAAGACTTAAAACAATCGACCAAACAACGTTTTTGTGGATTGGATTTTGACTACGCAAGTTCGGATATTGAGTCTGAAATCATTCAAAAAGAAGCCAATATCACAGCAGATGTAGCTGGTAAACTGGTTAAGGTTGGGCAAGCGGCACGGAAGCTCAAAGGACATGGGCTGGATGAAGGCATTTCAACACGTTTGATGGTTTATGCGGCACAACTCATCAATCAAGGTATCACCCCAATCCAAGCCAGCAAAATGGCAATGGTGCGACCCATAACCGATGATGAAGATGTACGCGAAAGTTTGGATAATGCCATTGAACTAATCTTTGGCTGATGGAAACTGAGCCATTAAACAAATACCAACAACGCTTTAAATGTAAGTTTCCAGATGCACTTGAAGCCTTTGAACCGTGCCTAAAAAACGCAAAAAAATACCTCAATGAAATTGCCATATTTGCCTATTTGGATGGTGCCAATTTTTTATGCTCCATAGGTCAAGGTGTGCAACCTGTACTGGTTTACCTGAAAATCATTCCAGAAGTCGCCCAACAATTGGGCACCGATTCAATCAAAATCATTACCGGTTATAGCTACCAATTGGCAAGAAGCCCGAATAAAAAAGCCTTAATCCCTTTTTTGCAATCCTTAAAAACCGTGTGCCGCCGCATAAAAAATAAAGATGATTTGCAGCACTATTTAATTGCATTGGATGAGTTTGTCGAAAAAACCCAAACCGTCATTCATGGGCATAACTCGTTGTATGAGTCCTCAGGAATGGTGCCATTATTACAAGCCATGCCACAACTCATCTCCAAACTAAGCATCAAAGGCTTGAGAAATTTTATTGACTACGGTGCCCGAAACTATGTCGATGCACCTGATCAACAAATTGACTATTTCAGTCTGAAATCACACGATGCCAAAAGCATTATAAATCGCGAAAGACAAGGCACTAGTTTTAAAAACAGTGAGCTCAAGCTTAATATGGCAAAAGAGTGCCTATGGGATTGTGATTATCCAATGACGGC
>JALSIL010000212.1 GCA_026990095.1 Lysobacterales bacterium | reverse complement strand
TGTCTAATTGACTCGTATAATGAAGGGTAAGAGCCATTAATAATTAAAACGAGCGAAGTAATAAACAAAGCAGCGATAATAATGCTGATATACACCTTGATTTCAGTATCTTTTAAATAAACTCTCATTGAAGCAGATCGCCAAGCAATAAAGTGTGAGGCAAAATTAATGCCTGCAATAATCATAAAAACCATGCAAATTGATTCAATTAAGGGGTTGTTAAAATAAGCAATAGAAGCATCGTGAGTGGACATGCCACCAGTAGCTAGGGTGGAAAAAGCGTGAGAAACAGCATCAAACAGGTTCATTCCTGCCATATAATAAGCCAAAGCACAAATGATTGTTAGCCCCAGATAAATGTACCACAACATTTTGGCGGTTTCTGTAACTCGCGGTGTTAATTTATTGTCTTTCATCGGGCCTGGGGTTTCGGCTTTAAACATTTGCATGCCACCAATTCGTAGCATCGGCAAAATGGCAATCGCCAACACAATAATCCCCATCCCACCTAGCCATTGCAAGAGTTGTCGGTAAAACAAAACAGAATGAGGTAAGCCATCTAATTCAGTCAGAATTGTCGCCCCTGTAGTTGTCAAGGCAGAAACTGATTCGAAAATTGAATCAGCTAACGATAAATTCAGTGAGGTGTCAAAGTATAAAGGTATTGCTCCACTGATTCCAAGTATAATCCACGATAGCCCTACAACAATAAAACCACTGCGGATATTTAAATCGCTACTGGCTTTGCGAAAAACATAAAGCAGAGAAGACCCCAATATAAACAGAGTTAAAAATCCTTGAATAAAAGGTTTTACATCGCCATCTTGGTAAATATAACCTATTGCAATTGGAGGAAGCATAAACAAACTAGCAATCGAAAGCAATAAACCTATAATTCTTAAGACAACTTTCCCAAAGGTCGAGTTGTTATTTTGTTGAGCATTAAATTGTGAAGAACTCTGCATTCATCTATTATATAAAAAACAAGTATTCACACAAGTTAAATCATTTAAGAGCTTAACTTTCCCAATAAGCGGGAATCAATAACACAAAAAGTGTAAAAATTTCTAATCGACCAAAAATCATTGCCAGTGCAAGAGTCCACTTGCTGCCATCTGCTAAACCAACAAAATTAATATGTGTTGTTCCCAAGGCAGGACCTATATTGGCAATTGAGGATAAAACAGAAGTTCCTGCGGTGGTTAAATCTTCACCGAAAAAGAGTAAAACCATAGTAAATATTGTTAAGATAAATATAAATTGCAGCATAAAGGCAGAAACAGAATCCAAAACACGGTAATTGACTGTTTTGCCATCAAGCTTGACAATAAACTGAGCATGAGGGTGGATTAGGCGATACAGCTCTCGAATACTGAGCTTATTGAGTAAGACAATTCTAATCATTTTAATGCCACCAGAAGTTGACCCTGCACATGCACCCATTGTGCCAAGTAATATAAGTAAAAATGGCACTAAGCTCGGCATTAGGCTAACATCATTAGTAGTAAAACCAGTGGTTGTAATCATAGAAACGACTTGGAATGATGCGTGTCTAATAGACTCATATAAACTAGGGTAATAATTATTGCTGAGTAAAATCACAACAATCAAAACAATAGAGGTCAATACGATACTCGCATAAGTTTTGATTTCTGTGTCATTAATATAAGGTTTGAGTGAGGCCGCACGCCAAGCAATAAAATGTGAGCTAAAGTTAATGCCGGCAATAAACATAAAAATCATGGCAATAAATTCTATTAATGAATTATCAAAATAGGCCATGGAATCATCATGAGTCGACATGCCTCCAGTTGAAAGAGTGGAAAATGCATGGCCAATAGCATCAAATCCATTCATGCCAGCCATATAAAATGCAAAAGCACAAAGCAAAGTAATACCTAAATATAAATACCATAAAGATTTAGCGGTTTCAGTAATGCGAGGAGTCAGTTTATTGTCTTTCATTGGACCTGGCGTTTCGGCTTTAAACATCTGCATTCCACCAATTCGTAACATGGGCAAAATAGCAATCGCCAACACAATAATTCCCATTCCACCAAACCATTGCAGTAGTTGACGATAAAACAGCAGTGAGTGGGGTAGTTCATCTAAGTGATTAATGATGGTGGCACCCGTTGTTGTTAGAGCTGAAACGGACTCAAAAAGAGCATCAGTTAAGGATAAGTTAAGAGAGTGTGAGAAGTAAAGCGGAATCGCACAACTACCTCCAATAATTAACCATGATAAGCCTACAACAATAAAACCACTGCGGATTTTTAAGTCAGACTTAGCACTTCTATAAGTAAATAATAATACACTCCCAGAACTAAACAATGTTACAAATCCAACTAGAAAAGGTTTTATATCACCATCTTGATAGATATAACCAATAATTATCGGTGGCAGCATAATCAGGCTGGAAATGATTAATAACAAACCAATAATACGCAGAACTGTGCGACTAAACTTAGGTTTTATTTGTTTTGTTGAAATTGTAATATTTGGATAATCCATAACAAAATGCTCATTAAAAAAATAACATTTTCATTCTTTTAAATAAAAAGTGTTAAGCAATATAAAAGCTCCAACTCGATTTGTTGGAGTTCAAATTCGAAAAAGCAGTGTTAGGGCAGTGGAGGAGCGCGGGATAAGTATTGAAAGGTTAATTGGGCTGGCGGGTGTGTTTTTTCATTATTCGAAACTGTAGTAAAACAGAGAAAGTTTATATTAAAGGTTAAAAGTATACAGGCAGCTGAATCATCGTCAACATCATTGTCGTGAAACTCAAAGTTCAACTCATAAAGATCCGTTAATTCATTTTGAATTGGATTATTTTCTAAACTAAGATTGTTATACAGTAAAAAAACAAATGATAATACAAACACACTTGAGATTAGCTGTGATAAATTGTATTTTTTAAGAGGTTGTGAAGAATCAGTGAAAACCATTATCATCTTATAAGGTTTATTGTTTATTAAGTCAACAGTTATACGAAGTTTAATAGCCTTTTTGGGCAACTAAGAGAGTGAAAACAAAGCGATGTTATTTCATTTTAGGTAATTTTAATTCTGATTTCGAATTCTATCACAAATCGGTTCAAATCGGGTTTTCACCCTCGCCAATTCGAAATATCAGAAAGTTGTTATACTTTAAAGGTCTTCAAGAGCTAAAGTAAGACCCTTAACATGCGTAATAGGTTGAGAATAAATAATGCCGGCACCTTCTCCAACAATATCAAGTTCTAGCATTATTATTTGCACCATTTTATCCACCCGTTTATTTAAAGTGATAAACATTAAATGGACATCAGTGTTCCCACTATGTAGACGGTTATAAAAATTGGACATTTCTTTTAAACCCATTCCATGTGCATCCATAATGGTAACCCCCGTTGCTCCTGCTTGTTTAGCTGCCAACAATGCCTTTTCTTCTTTGTGTTTAGGAACAATGACATGCACAGTCGAAAAAAGGGCTTTAAACGAGTGCCTTTTATCAGTATCTTGAATATTAACTGTTGCTAATTTCATATTATTAGCATCGGCAAGTGCGTAACGAAGTTCGCCCAACTTTATCTCCAATAATTCTTTTTTGCCTTTAACGCCAATTTTGTCAACCACAATGCCGTAAATCATAACGGTAAGAATTGGGAATAAAGAGGCAAATGCAATTAGACCAAACCCGTCAATAAGTGGATCTCTCCCAGCTATGTTAGTGGCAAGACCTAAACCAAGAGCAGCAACAAGTGGCACTGTTACCGTTGAAGTGGTGACTCCACCACTGTCGTAGGCAATTGGTATAATGTATTTTGGAGACATAAAAGTAAGAAATATAACCGACAAATACCCAATCACAATATAATACACAATCTCACCGCCATTAACAATGCGATAAGCACCTAAAGCAATACCAACAGCTACTCCAAAGGCGACAAATAAACGCAACACAAAACTATTAACTCTGTCATCACTAATTTCTTGGGCTTTTTTTGCAATGGCTATCAATGAGGGTTCTGCCATAGTTGTCGAAAAACCAATGGCAAAAGCAAATGAGTAGATAATAAAATTATTGTTTTGTTGAGTGAGTTGGAATGCCATAGTCTCACCTAAACTGAACAAACCCATTTCTAAGCCTAGTACAAAGGCATAGAGTCCAAAAATAACCAGACCAAAACCAATAATGACTTCTTTCAAATTTTTAATTTTCTTTTTTAGTACAATATATTGAAAAAAGAAAATAACTGCTAATATGGGTAAAACATCAAAAATAATATTAAGAATACCTTGAAGTAAGCTAGTAATATCAAATTCGAAACCAGTTGAAGTAGAAACGCCAAGTTGATGGCTAATAGGTCCAACAAATTCGACAACTTCTACAAATTCATAAACATAAATTCCATAAAACTGAACAAAAATCATTGGCGTTAATGAGGCAAAAGCGATTAATCCAAAACCATCAAGTATTGGATTTCTACCCTCAATTGTCGATGCCAGCCCAATACCCAAAGCAGCAACAAGAGGAACGGTAATTGTTGAAGTGGTTACACCACCCAAATCATAGGCAAGCCCGATAATTTCAGAAGGAGCAAATACTGTTGCAGCAACCACTAAAACATAACCTAAAATAATATAATAATGGATGGGGTGACCTTTGATAATCCGCCAAACACCAAGCACGATTGCAAAACCAACCGACAGTGCTACCACCATACGTAATGTAAAGGAGTCAATTCGGCCATTACTAACAAATGAGGCTTTATCAGCAATCACCAATAGTGCAGGCTCTGCCACGGTAGTGCCAAAGCCAATCATAAAGGTAAATAATATTATCCAGAAAGTTGAACCTTTGTTAGCAAAATCTCTTGCTAGCCCTTCACCAACTGGAAAAATTCCAACCTCAAGTCCAAGCAAAAAAATTGCTAAACCAATGCCCACAATAAACAATCCTATGGCAGTATTTTCCCAGCTATTAGGAATTGCTTGAATAATAGCCAGCTGAAAAAATAGAATAACTAGAATTATCGGTAAAAGGTCTCTAAAAGATTCTTTTAGGAGTTTTAAAAATGCAGATATTGTTAACATATTATCACTTTGCTTACAGTTTTTTTTTATTGTAACCTAATCAAGTGACAAAATGGTTATTTAAAAATCCTTTAAAACAAAATTCTATTTTCTTGAGTTATTTTACCCAAATTCTGATAGAGAGCTTTGCATAACTATATGGCGAAAGAAAAAATAGAGAAAATTTGCCAGATTAAGTTAAAAATTGTAGGTAATAACCAGTTATTGGCGAGATTTTTAGCGAAAAGCTGGTGAATTTAATCATTTTTTACTCGTCACTATAATTATGCAAAGGTCTCTGATATAGAAAAGATAATTATTTAATGAATGTTATCTAGGGATTTGGGTAAAATCTGTGAAAAATTCGGTATATTGTTTGGCTCTATGTATAGGGTTTATAGGAAAATTGTTCAACGGTTGCTTAAATTCTATTTGCCCTTGACATAGAGTCTTTTTGTTACTATATTTGAGAAATGAATCAGATTTTATTAAAAACAAATAAAGCCAGCAAGGATAAAGAGTGGATGAAAATGCACTTATTATTTTCTTTTGTTATAGCTTTACAATTTTATACGATTCATCACAAAATTGAACACTTAAAGAAAGACTCTAGTAGAGAGTGTGTTCAATGTATTTTGTCTGTTGACTATTTTGATTTAGAAGACACTGAAGTCAATATAATTGAAGCATTGACCCATTTTCAGTATGTGTTAAATTTAAATCAATTGATTCCACAGTTAAGCCCTAATTTTTATTTGGGTCGTGCTCCTCCTATTTTTTGTTAAAAAAATATAAAACCAAAAACCTTAAAGTATATCAATACAATGCCTGATTTTGATATGAACGCAGTTCTATTTAAGTCAGCTATTTTGTGTGTATAATTATTAACAAAAAAGTAGTAGGTACAAAATGAAAAATTGCAAAGTCATTCCATATATGACATTAACACTGCTGTTATCTTCGGCAAATGCAGAAACCTTAAAGGGAACCATAAGTAAAAATGGGCAACCTCAACCAAATGTTAAAATAGTTATTCCAAAAATTAATAAAGAGACAATCACTAATGAAAATGGCTCTTTTAAGTTTGAAAATTTAGCTTTTGGACAATATGAGTTTGATATTAAAGGAGCTAACAGTAGTCTATTTAGTACAAAAGTGCAATTTAATGACTCAAAGGGAGTGACTATAGATTTATCTTCATTTGATTACGAAGAAATTGTAGTGACAGCAAATCCCTTAAAACACAGTGCTTTTAAGATGACGACACCCGCAACTGTTTTAAGTGAAGAGGAGCTGATAATAAATAGGTCTCTAAGTTTGGACCAAACATTAAATAGTGTTACTGGTGTTAATTCTGGTAGTTTTGGTGCTGGTGCTGGTCAAGTTATTATAAGAGGACAACAAGGTCCTCGTGTGCTTATATTAAATAACAACATAGCACTTCAAGATGCATCCTCAGTGAGCCCTGACCATTGGATAAGTTCAGAGACATTACTAGCAAAACAAATTGAAGTTCTTAAGGGACCTGCAACACTTTTATATGGAGGCGGTGCAATTGGAGGCGTAGTTAACATAGTAGACAATAACATCCCAAGAGAGGTAATTGATGGTATTGAAGGTGGTTTAGAGTTACGGGCTTCTGACTCTGCACTCAAAGAAAGAGCCGCAGTTGTAAGTTTGGAAGTAGGACTGTCAGATTTACTCATGACTAATTTTAGTTATTTTAATATTGAGACTTCAGATTATGAAATACCCAACAATGCAAAATCTTCAATTTTTCTTGAATCAGAAGAAGGGGTTCAAGACGAATTAAATTTATCGGGTATTTTAAAAAACACATCGGTTAAATCAGATGGATACACTATTGGCTTTTCGGTTATAAATCAAAACGGATTTTGGGGATTATCGTATTCAGATTTGAATAGAAATTATGGGATTCCGGGTGAAGAGGAAAGTGTGCGTATTGATTTAAATAAAGCAGTTCTAAATTTGAAAGCTGAGCAAGAGTTTAATAGTGAAAATTTCTTCAAGTTATTAAAAGCGAATTATTCACGAACAGATTATCAACACGTGGAGCTAGAAGGGACTGAATTTGGTACACTTTTTAGTAATGATGCTGGCGAATTTAGGCTTGAGTTGACTCATGAGCATATTGCTGGTTTTGAAGGTGTTTGGGGTTTTCAATATTCGCAAAGGGTTTTTTCTGCGATTGGTGAAGAAGCTTATATATTACCATCAAAAACCCTTATCTTTAGTGCCTTTTTGATTGAAGAGAGAGATTTTGATAATTGGCATGGAGAGTTTGGTATGCGATTAGATAACCAATCAATCAAGACTGATTTATTAGGTGAGATTGATGATACAGTGTACAGCGTATCACTAGGAGCAACATTTAATATTTCTAAGCAATGGACTTTGCCAATGAATTGGGCATTGGCACAAAGGCTGCCAACTGCTGAAGAGTTGTTTTCAAATCAATCTAATGCATCAGAATTGATTCCACATATAGCAACTAACACCATTGAAGTAGGCAATACAGAATTAACTCACGAAACTGCCAATAATATAGATATTGGAATAAGGTATAGAAATGAAGCCTTGTCATTTAACCTATCTGCCTTTTATAACAAAATTGATGATTTTGTGTATTTGGAAAACACAGGCGAAGAATCAGAGGGTTTTCCAGTTTTTAATTATAGCCAACAAAAAGCTACGTTTAAAGGTTTTGAAACAGATTTAACTTATCGATATAACAGTAAATCTGGTTTAATATGGAACTACAGATTATTTGCAGATACTACGACAGCCACACTCTCAAATGGGGAAAATGTACCACGAATACCTGCAAGAAGAATCGGTTTGGATTTAGGAGGGATTTATGGAGATTATGCATTTAATATAGGTTTTGTTCATGTTAGTGAACAGGGTGAGTTGGCAGAATTTGAGTTGCCAACTCAGTCTTATAACAATGTTGGGTTAAATGTTAATCGTGTTTTTGATTATGGTAATTTCAGTACATTAGTTTTTTTGAAAGCAGATAATTTATTGAACGAAGAAATCAGAGAGCACTCATCATTTCTTAAAGATATTTCGCCAAGACCTGGTAGAAGTGTAACAGTTGGCTTGCGATTAACTTTTTAAATCAAACCGAGAAATGGTCTTATAAACTAAGAGACATATAGAAACCTCTCGCTTAATGATGTCTATAATTGTTTCTTTATTTTTCTTCGTTGTTGCGAATTTGCGAAAGAAAATGCACTATTTTCTTCTTGACTTGAGGGTGGAATAACATTCGAAAATGGTTGGTGTTTTCGGTAGTGTGGTGGTCTATCCAATCGGCTTGAGTTTCATCAAGTGCCACGGTTCCATCATTAGGTTGGGGTAATTTCGTCACTAATCGTGCAATGCCAATGCTGTTGGATGTTCCAGCGATCATATAAGATTTTCGAAAGACTTGAGGATTAACGACACCATTGGTTAACGGTTCAGTGGCATATTTGAGCATCCAGCTTGTCCATTTTTTTTCACTCATGGCTTTTGCCGTACGTGAGCCATTAATGGGAGAGCCCAACATGATTAACTTGCCTGTTTTGACAATGTTAGGAAGACTTCTCATGGATAGAATGCCACCCATAGAATGAACGACTAAATGTACGGTATCTTCTTTGCGTGAATTAACAAAAGCAGTTAGCTTTTGCATATTGAAGTCAAATGGTCGTTTGGTTGTCTTGTACCCAAAACGGTAAACTTTATAACCTTTTTGAGTCAAATATTTTGCAATAAAGTGAAAAGACCAGCGACTCATCCACAAGCCATGAACAAGCACAACGGCTTGTTCATTGATGGGTTCTGTCATTGGAATTGACTGTTCATTATTCATTTGAATTCGCTTTCTTGCTCCAAATCTGGATAAATGGCTTGTACATGCACTTCTTCAAGTTGTTTATCAGGAATTTCCGAAGGAGCAGAGGTCAATGGACAACTTGCCGATGAAGTTTTAGGAAAGGCAATCACATCACGAATAGACTCAACACCACACATGAGGGCAGCCATTCTATCCAAGCCCAAAGCTATTCCACCGTGCGGAGGGCAGCCGTATTGCAAGGCCTCGAGTAAAAAACCAAATTTGGCTTGTGCTTCTTCTTTGCTAATGCCTAATAAATCAAGCACTGCCGATTGCACACCTTGGTCGTGAATACGAATCGAACCACCACCTAATTCTACGCCATTCATGACGATGTCATAGCCTTTAGAAATGGCTGTACCAGGATTGTCACGTAATTCTTGCTCAGTTCCTGTTGGGGCAGTAAATGGGTGATGAATCGCATCCCAGCGTTTTTCGTCTTCGTTCCAATCAAACATAGGGAAATCAACAACCCAAAGTGGTTGCCAACCTTCCTTAACCATGTCTAAGTCCTTGCCAACTTTTAAGCGCAACTCGCCCATGTATTGCGTGACCGTATTGTAATCACCAGCCCCAAAGAATAATAAGTCACCATTTTCGGCATTTGTTTTATCTAAGATTGCCGTTAAGGAATCATCATCAAGGAATTTCACAATCGGGGATTGCAAGCCATCGCGACCATTTTCTTTGGCATTGACTTTTATCCAAGCAAGCCCACGAGCACCAAATTTAGCCACAAACGGTGCATAATCATCAATTTGTTTACGCGACATGGCAGCACCGTTTGGAACTTTTAAAATTGTCACGCGCCCCTTTGGATCATTGGCAGGACCAGAAAAGACTTTAAATTCAACATTTCTAACGGCATCTGCCACATCAACAAGTTCTAAATCAATACGCATATCAGGTTTATCTGAGCCAAATCGTTGCATGGCTTCGGCATAGGTCATACGAGGGAATGGATTGGGTAAATCCACATCCAAAACTTTTTTATAGGCATCACGTATCATTGGTTCTGCCATGTTCAAGATGTCTTCTTGGTCGACAAATGCCATCTCAATATCGAGTTGAGTAAATTCGAGTTGCCTGTCGGCACGTAAGTCTTCATCACGAAAACAACGCGCGACCTGATAGTATTTATCCATGCCCGACATCATCAATAATTGTTTAAATAACTGTGGGGATTGTGGCAGAGCAAAAAATTTGGCTTGTTGTGCGCGCGAAGGTACCAAAAAGTCACGTGCTCCCTCAGGTGTTGCCTTGGTAAGAATCGGTGTTTCCATATCCAGGAAATCTTGATTATCTAAATGGTTTCGTAAAGTGCTGATAAGCTTACTGCGAAGACGCATGTTTTTTTGCATTGCTGGGCGACGCAAATCAAGGTAACGGTATTTTAAACGAACCGCTTCGGTGGCTTCTTCATCCATCATAAAAGGCAAAGGCTTTGATTTGTTTAACACTTCGTAGTTATCCACAACCACTTCAATTTTGCCTGACTTTAAATTTGGATTGGCTTGCCCTTCTGGGCGATTACGCACATGTCCTTTGACATGTAAACAGTATTCATAACGCGCATCTTCAGCAATTTTAAAAGCATCGGCATTATCGGGTTCAACCACCACTTGTAAAATGCCTGAATGGTCACGCAAATCAATAAATATGACCCCACCATGGTCACGGCGTTTATCCACCCATCCACACACTTCGACTTGTTGGTCTAATTTTTGTTCTGTAACATTGCCACATAGGTCACTACGCATTGCTTTTTCCTGATTATTAAGTTTTTTAACGAACCGCTAATTTTACTGTTTCTTGCCAGTATTTATAGTTTTTTAAAGAGAATCGGTCGAAAAATGCCGTATTGAATGGATTAATGATTTATAAATCACGAATGATTCGAAATCCTATGTGTGAATAGGCACTCTCAGCACTTAGTTTATCTTCATGTATGGCTTGGTTGGATTGTTGACCATGATACCAAGAGCTGCCCATTGCAATGGGAGTGTTGCAGTTGCCAGATGAGCAAGAAACCCATTCGCTTACGTTGCCTTGAATATCATAGAGACCATTTTGTTGTTTGGAAAAGTTGGCTACAGGTGCCGTGTGTTTGTAGTTGTCATTGCAGCTATAATTATTTTCTTTATTGCGAATTTTATCGCCTTCTTTTCCTGCAAGATTACCAGATTTGCATGGCTTAAAGTTTTTATTGGCATCTGCATACATAAGTATCCATTCGTTTTTTGTGGGCAATCGATAGTTGTTTCCAGTTTCTTTTGATAACCATTTTGTGAAAGCATTAGCGTCGGTTTGTGTAATGCAGACAACAGGGTGGTTGTCGTTTTGAGTAAAGAAATGTTTCTTCCACGTTTTTTTGCCGAAAAGTGAACCGCCGCCTCCTTTTTGTTTGCACTTGGCAGCAATACGGTTGGTTGCATCACTAAATTCTTTGTATTGTTCTCGGGTTATTTCTGTAGTTGAAACGGCTAAATCTGGAGCGATTAAGATGGTTTCAATATTTTTTTCATCCAATAGAATCTCGCCAATCTTTGGTTTTAGTTTTTGTTGTGCTTGGATAGTGAGTTCGGCTATAAGTGCATTATTAGGGTCTATTGTTTTAACAACTTTGGCTAGAGATTTTACTTTTTCAACGGAGAAACGATCAGAAGAAATATCCAATTTTTTTATGGTAGCAATCAAGTCCGTGTTCTGAATCTTATATTTACGGTTTGAAAATTTGGTTTTGGTATTGAATCTATTGAGTGAACGAGCGTGTTTCAAAGCGGTATTAAATTTATATTTCAGTAGGGCATTTTTTATCAGTTGATAGTATTTGCCTCCAATATTTTCAATGCCTTGCATGGCACGCTTATTTTCAGGATCGCTCTTGAGTACTTGCAACAATTGATCGGTTGCGTTGTTGTTTTTTGGACGAGAGAGTTGGTACTTTTCAATATTTTGAAAAGCAAGGGTTAATAAATTCTCATTACTTTCTGCTGTTGAGCCAAGCTCTGCAGCATCTGTTGTTACTTGTTGTTGTGAAATCAAATCAGTCGGGGTGTTTTCTTCCGCTTTTACGTCTGATTCTTCTTTTAATTCTGAGTTATTGGTGGGGAGTTCACTGTTATTATCGGCGGTCAATGCTGGGAGTTGCTCTTGGTTTTCTGAGGCAAATCCATCTTTAAGAATAACCTGTTGAGTCGCTGGTTTTTGTTCAGGAGTCAATGTTGTTTTGTTTGTTGTTTCGGGGTTAATTGTTTTTGATTTTTGTGCAGGAGCTGCGACAAGCTCAGTGGTTGTTAGGGGTTTGGAAATTGTAGTTTTGGGCTCAACCGGAGACTTGTTGAGTGAAAACACACCAATCACTAACAACAAAAGAAAGACTGGTATAAACCATTTTAAGTGTTTTTTTGCATCACCAGTCAGTACGTGCTGAATTGAATCGTTGGTTCGTTGTAAAGGACTTGTTGGAATGTTTTTAAGTGCCTGTTTTAACTCTGACATGGATTGATAGCGGTCTTCGGGCAGTTTGGCTAAACATTTATCAATAAGTTTTTGCCAGTGCCGCATTTTAGGAGGCAGTTGAGGCGGTTCGGTACTGACATGGTCCACTAAAATTGAGATGCTTTCATCGCCATCAAAGGGCACTGTTCCGGTAAGTCTTTCATAAATGACAATGCCTAAACTATAAACGTCCGTTTGTGGGCCAACCTTGAGTGAACGCGCTTGTTCGGGACTCATGTATTGTGCCGATCCTACAATTTGGTGTTCTTGCGTCATTCGCGTGCCATCTTTTGACACAGCGATACCAAAATCTGCAATTTGTACGTTACCAAACTTATCAAATAATAAATTTTCAGGCTTAATGTCGCGGTGTATTACCCCCCGTTGGTGAGCAAAGCTAAGTCCGTCGCAGATGGACATAAGTAATTTAATAAACTCACTTTCATCTGCTAGAATATAATCGGAAAAATCACCATGATTCAGGTACGGCATGGTGAAAAATATTTCCCCTTTTGATGTTTGTCCAATATTGTAAATATTGATAATGTTTGGGTGATCAAGCTGGGCTATAGTCTTAGCCTCGTGTTTAAAACGTTGAACATCCAAGTCATTATTAGCAATTTCAATGCGCATGACTTTAACCGCAACTTCTCTTTTCAAAGAAATTTGCTCGGCCAAATAGACCACAGACATACCACCCTCACCAATCTCACTGATGATGCGCAAGCCTGGAATCTTTAAGTCTATCTTGTTTAAGTTTTTAAGTCTTTTGGTGTCCAAATTTCTATCCTGTTTGAACTTGTATTCTATGCTAAATGTTTTTTTATTCCAATAATATTGAGTGTTTAAAGGCAGTCTTTGCATTTAAAATTACAAAATTAACGTAATTATGAAAGTGTTTTAGTGCTGCATGGTAAAATAGGGCAGTTTTAAGCAAGGCTCTCATGTCGGATGGATATTACAAATTTTAGAAAAGACTACACAAAATTCGGATTAACGAGAAAGGATTTAAACAGCAATCCTTTTGCTCAATTTACTCATTGGTTTGAACAGGCACAAAGTGCTCAGGTAGAAGAGCCTAATGCAATGAGTATTGCAACTGTTAATGAAAATGGAGAGCCGTCTATTCGAACAGTTCTGCTTAAAATATTCGATGATAAAGGTTTTGTGTTTTTCACTAATTACAATTCAGCAAAAGCTCAGGATATAACGCACAACAATAATGTGGCATTGTTATTTGCTTGGTTGGATTTAGAAAGGCAAGTGCGAATTTCAGGAAAAGTTGAAAAAATCAGTCAAGCAGAATCGTTTGCCTATTTTACTTCTCGCCCCAAAGGTTCGCAGTTAGGGGCGTGGATTTCTCCTCAATCAAAAATTATTGAATCTCGCGACTTTCTCAAGCAAAAATTAGCCGAAATGAAGTCAAAATTTTCCTCAGGTAAAATTCCTCTGCCAAGTGCGTGGGGTGGTTATCGGGTTGTTCCTGAAAAGTTTGAATTTTGGCAGGGTCGTAGCAGTCGCTTACACGATAGGTTTATTTACCAAAAAGAGGACGAAAAATGGATTATTCACCGATTAGCACCATGAAAAAACTTTACAACAGCCAAGCGATTAAACACATTGACCGTTGTGCAGCTAGTTATTTAAAAGTCAGTAGTTTTGAGTTAATGCAACAAGCAGCCCAAGCTGTTTATAGCTATGTTCAACACGAAGAAAAAATCTTGATTGTGACTGGTGTAGGCAACAATGCGGGTGATGGATTTGTTATGGCAACATTGGCATTGGAAAACCAACAACGCATCCAAGTGTGGAGTTTAGTCACTGTTGACAAGTTGCCTGCCGATGCAAAAAAAGCAGCACGGCTTTACAAAGCAAAAGGAGGTGAAATTATTTATGAAGCACCCATAGAGCCTTTTAATTGTGTTGTTGATGCTATTTTTGGCACAGGTTTGAATCGAAAAGTGAGTGGAGAATTTGCCTCTGCTATTGGCTGGATAAATCAACAAAGCTCTCCAGTTTTAGCCGTTGATATTCCCTCAGGATTGGATGCAAGCACAGGTGTTATTCAAGGTTGTTGTGTTAAAGCTGATAAAACCATTACCCTTTTAAACCCTAAGATAGGATTGCATACCAATTGGGGTAAAAACCAGTGTGGGCAAGTGTATCTTGAAGCATTAGCGGTTCCCGATGAAGTTTATGATGAAGTTGAGTCTTCGTGTTTTTTACTGGATAAGCAAGCCTTAAGCCATCGTATTTTTAAAAGAAATGAAAATTCTCATAAAGGAAGTTTTGGTGCGGTCGTTGTGGTTGGTGGGCATGATGCGATGTTCGGTGCTTTGGTGTTGTCTGGTCAATCAGTGTTAAGAAGCGGTGCTGGATTGGTTGAAGTGGTCAGTAATCACAAGTTGGCTTGTCTTATCTCAATAGCACAGCCTGATTTGATTGCAGCCATTGATTTGGCTTCTTCGCGGTTGCTATCAAAAGCAGAAGTTTTAGCCATTGGTCCTGGTTTGGGATTGAATCAAGAATCTCGTGATGTATTGGATTATTGCCTTAACCAAAAGAAGAGGATGGTTATAGATGCCGATGCGTTAACTTTGATTGCTCAACAGCATGAATTTAATGGGGATGTTGTTCTGACACCACACCCAAAAGAAGCCGCTAGTTTGCTGCAAGTTAGTATCGAAACAATTCAATCTAATCGAGTAAAATATGCGCTTGAAATCAGTAAAAAATATAACTCAATTGTCGTTTTAAAAGGTTCAGGGACGGTTATAGCTCAGCCATGTGGAACAACTTATGTGTGTCCATTTGGGTATTCGGGTATGGCAACAGCTGGGATGGGCGATGTTTTGACAGGAATAATTGCAGGTTTGATGGCACAAGGGTTTTCCTCAATTGATGCTGCCAATACTGCTGTTGTATGGCATGCACAAGCGGCACAAGCCTGCAACAAAGGCACTGGTTTAATGGCATCGGATGTTATTGATAAGCTACCGGAGATAATTCAATGAAAGTCGATGTCAGTAGCCTCACACAATTAGAAAAATTCGCTCAAATATTTAGCCAAAGCATTAAACCAGGGGATGTTGTTTTTTTGCAAGGAGATTTGGGTTCAGGCAAGACAACCTTTACTCAATTCTTACTCAAGCACTTGGGTTACCAAGGTCGAGTTAAAAGCCCAACCTATGCCATTTATGAGAGCTATAAACTCAGTCAGTTTGAGTTGATTCATATGGATTTATACCGATTAAGTAGCCCAGAAGAACTTTATTACATGGCAATTGAGGAAATAATTGATAGCCACAATGTGGTTATTATTGAATGGCCGCAGAAGGGAAAAGGGGTTTTGCCAATACCAAGTCAAACATTGACTTTCAAATTGCTTAATTCTACTTTAAGAGAGTTAAATCTAGAGAATGCATGACATATCTTCCCTATCTTGCTGTATTTTAACAATAAAAGTTGTTTTTTATAGGTGAAAACTCTAAAATTTAGTGATGAAACTGAAAATTGTAATATTATTCTCATTGGTTTTTACCTTAAGTGCCTTAGCAACCACTCAGGTTAAAGGTTTGAGGGTGTGGACGAGTCCTGAAGACACTAAGGCGGTAATTGATTTGTCTGAACAAGTTGATTACAAATTGTTTCAATTGGAAAATCCGCCTCGTGTTGTGGTTGATATTGAAAACACCAAAATTACCAAAAAGTTTAATTTAAAGAACAATTCTGTAATAAGAAAAATCCGTCACGGAAAAAAAGGCAAGACAACTTTGCGCTTAGTTTTTGATTTAACAAGCCAGCAAAGTGCCAAGAGTTTTTTACTTAAGCCTGCCAAACAATATGGACATCGGTTGGTTATTCAATTGAGTAAACCTAAAGCAAAAAAGAAGAGAGTTGCTCAAAAACACAAAAACAAAGACCGGGACATCATTATAGCAATTGATGCTGGACACGGTGGTGAAGACCCTGGAGCCAGTGGTGCATCGGGTACGAAGGAGAAAACAGTTACCTTGCAAATTGCTAAAAGGTTGGCACAAGCAATTGATAAAGAAAAAGGCATGAAAGCAGTACTTATTCGAGAGGGTGACTACTATATTGCTTTACGTAAACGTTTTAAAAAGGCACGAGAAGAACGAGCGGATTTATTTGTCTCTATCCATGCTGATGCCTTTCATGACCCCAAAGTGCATGGCATGAGTGTTTACATTCTTTCAAAAAAAGGAGCAACATCTGAAGCGGCAAAATGGTTAGCCCAATCTGAAAACAATTCGGATTTGGTGGGCGGAGTCGTGCTTGAAGACAAAGACAATGTGTTGGCAAAAGTATTGTTAGACTTGTCGCAAAATGCATCAATGGAAGCCAGTTATAAAGCCGCGAAAAAAGTGTTAACGGCTTTAAAATTGATTGAAAAGCCCCATAAGAAAAATGTTGAACGTGCCAGTTTTGTGGTACTAAAATCTCCTGATGTGCCTTCAATGTTGATTGAAACGGCTTATATCAGCAACCCCAACGAAGAAAAAAGGCTAAAGACCAAAACATTTCAACAAAAATTAGCCAACTCAATCAAAGATGGGATTAAACAATATTTTTACAGTTCCCCTCCGCCAAATACGTGGATAGCCAATCACATAAGGACAGCAAAACATACGGTTGCAAGTGGTGAAACATTGGGAGCTATTGCACAGTCATATAAAGTATCAATGAGTGAATTGAAGCAGCTCAATAACAAAATATCTAATAACATTCGGGTTGGAGAGGTGTTAATTTTACCTAAAATCATACCCTAAAAGTCTCACTTGATAATGAGACGTGCTAAGTGGTTGTGCTATAATTGTGTTTTCACTATCGTGATTTGGGTATTATGAGTTCCAATACAAAGTTTCAAAAATTAATAGCCACAAAATATCAGGTTTACAATAGCTTGTTTCTAACCTTGCCATTTGAAGGCGTTGCCGATGTGGGAATGCTTTTGCCATTATTGTCAAAATATTGTCTTGATGAATTTAATAACAATAAAACCCCCAAAGGCATTATTGATGACTTCTTATTAACTTACACGAAGATTAATAACGAAAAAGATAAAATATCCATTCTCTTTAAGTTCATGCAATACATTGAACGTCAGGTGGTTTTATTTGATGCAGTGGAAGATTCTGCCTACGAAAAAATCCACAACTTCAATGGCAATGGCACAATTCCATTTGTTTTTAATCGAGCCAAAACTACTCAGCAAACGCAAGCACTTATTAGAAAGCTGCATAATTTTAAAGCTAAAATTGTATTAACCGCTCACCCCACTCAATTTTATCAGGGGCGTGTTTTATCAATTGCTAGTGAATTAGAAGAAGCAATACGAAGCAGTAATTTTGATACAATTAATGAACTTTTACAACAGCTAGGGCAAACCGCATTTGTCAGTTCAGACGCACCATCACCCTTTGAAGAAGCAACGCGATTGATGTGGTATTTGGAAAATGTCTTTTATCATTCTATTGCTAAAGTGCACGGTCGTATAAGAAAAGAACTTTCAAAATTAGGTATTTGTGACTTCCGAAATGATATTATTAATGTGGGTTTTTGGCCTTGTGGAGACAGGGATGGCAACCCCTATGTTACCTCTCAAATAACGCATGAAACAGCTAAACAATTAAGGCATAAGGTTTTTATTTGTTATTTTAAGGATTCAAAAATTCTTAAAACTCGCATGACTTTCTCTGGAGTGGACCATTTGGCAGAGAATATTTACAACAAATTAGCAGAAACTATTTACAATTCTGGAGGAGAAACTTATCAAAATAAAACCCAATTATTGGATGACTTAAACGAAATTAAGCAAATAGTTCGGGATAAACACAACGGTTTGTTTATTGATGTTGTAGAAGATTTTATAGTTAAAGTGCATTTGTTTGGATTTTATTTTACAAGTCTGGATATTCGCCAAGATTCACGAATACATGCTGAAGTTTTGATTGATGTTTTTTCCGCCTTTCATCAAGGTAAATTGTCGGATTCTATTCAAGGTAATATACCTAAAGACTATTCGCAACTAGATGATAAAAGTAAGATTAATGTATTGCTCAATATTAAGGGAGAGGTCAATCCAGAAATATTTAGAGCCTCAATGACAAAAGAAACGCTTAAATCCTTTTATGTCATTAAAAAGATTCAACAAGAAAACGGACAAGAAGCGTGTCGTCGGTATATTATTTCAAATACCCAATCCACCAGAAATCTTATCGAAGTGTACGCATTAGCGCGCTTATGTGGATGGACTAAGGATGATTTTTCCCTTGATATTGTGCCCTTACTGGAAACCATTGATGATTTGGATAATGGTAAGGAAATTTTGGGTTCTTTGTATTCCATACCCGCTTACCGTCAACATCTTGAGCAAAGAAACAACCGTCAGTACGTGATGCTTGGCTTTTCTGATGGAACCAAAGATGGTGGTTACCTTAAAGCCAATTGGGGAATTTTTAAGGCCAAGGAAAACTTAAGTCAAATCTCCATGAAAAACAACATTAATGTGGTGTTTTTTGATGGAAGAGGAGGGCCTCCTGCTCGTGGTGGCGGAAACACCAATAAATTTTATTCCTCATTAGGCGAAAATATTGCCAACCACGAAATTGAATTAACAGTCCAAGGACAAACGATTTCATCCAACTTTGGGACATTAAACTCGTCGCAATATAATTTAGAGCAATTGCTTTGTGCAGGACTAGAGAACACCGTTTTTAAAGGGGACATCGCCAGTCTTGATGACAAGCAGCATGAATTGATTGAGGATTTATCCGAATTAGGTTTTAAAGCTTATAAAGCATTCAAAAACTACCCCGTATTTATTGATTACCTTGAGGATGTCTCGGTGCTTAAATATTATGGCTTAACCAATGTTGGTTCTCGCCCTGTTAAACGGCAGTCAAATAAAAAATTGAACCTCTCTGACTTACGAGCCATTCCTTTTGTTGGTGCTTGGACGCAAATGAAGCAAAACGTTCCAGGATTTTATGGTGTTGGGTATGCACTTAAACGATACGAAGATGCAGGACGATTACAAGAAGTCACTGACCTCTATAGGCATTCCTTGTTTTTTAGAACCTTAATCGATAACTCCATGCAAGCTCTGAGCAAAAGCTACTTTCCACTGACCTCATATTTGCAAGAAGATGAAAAATTTGGCAAATTTTGGCAAGGAATTTATGCTGAATTTAAGCAAACTAAACGTTTATTATTGATAATATCAGGACAAAAAACACTGTTAGAGAAAGCACCCTATACTAAAGCGTCAATAGCCATGCGTGAAAAAATTATCCTGCCGCTAATTACCATTCAACAATACGCTTTAATGCGAGTCAAAGAAATCGAAAAAAATGGGGGAGATGAAAACCTCAAATCAGTCTATGAAAAAATTATCATACGCGCCTTTTTTGGCAGCATTAATGCATCACGTAATGCTGCCTAATGATACAAATGTAAAGAAGGTACTTAACAGACTACTAAATCTACAAGCGCTTTCCTTTTTGCCAGCTAGTTAATGTCTTTTTACTGTAAATATCCCTAAACTCAATATTAATAAAGTTAATACTAATAAAATAATACCATTTGACAAGGCAGGAACTGGTGTAGGAGGTGCAAAAGGGTGAAAACTTGATAAAGTCATTGTCTCTCCACCTCCTCCAGCAGCCCCTAAGGAAAAGTAAAATACACCTACTGGTGGGGCTCCTGCTATGGGGCCGCCTTGTACTGATGCGATGGATTGGTAGTTTGTAGGTTGTAGTGTTTGTAGTGGTTGAGAAATCCCAAACAAATTAAAGTCACCATTGTTGCCATCAGGCGTGCCCCATGTGCCACTTGGAGTTACTTGTCCAACAAACTCTGTTGTTATATCTAACGTAGCACCACCAGTTGCAAAAGCTATAGCACTAAAGTCTGCCAATGTGAAGGTTCCATCACCAGAAGAAGAGCCTGAAACCGTCACATTAATATCCAACACGAGTGGGTCAGGTAATGAAATAAAGTTATCAGAGTTTACAGTAGGATTGGGAATTAAATCGGTTTCTAAAACGATATACCCTACAGCTGTTGCAGGATTGCCATTTCCTGTAAAGACAAAGTCATACCTTTGTGGCACAGCTTGAATTTGAGCAGAAAAAATTAATACAGATAGTATAATTAGTATATATTTCATAGCTTTTCCATTTTTGTTATTAGAATTTTGAACTATTATAACAAATAAACAAAAAAAACACTATTGATATTTTTTGTTTTCACAAAAAAAAGACTAATTTATACCTTAATGCTCCAAAGGACGTAATTTTTTAGAGGCTTTGTGCAGTGTGCCGTTGATAAAGGTATGTGCACCATCGCCGCCGTATTGTTTTGCCAGTTCGATG
>JALSIL010000211.1 GCA_026990095.1 Lysobacterales bacterium | reverse complement strand
ATTAAAACTGCTCGAAGGCTTTTCAGCCCCTGCAAACATTTGGGAAGAACATTTGCTCAAACCACGGGTGAAAGATTACCAAAGCTTTATGCTCGATCAACTCTGTTATTCAGGGCAATTCATCTTCAAACGCATCACCGCAAACACGCAAATCAGCCGCAGCGGCATAGCCAGCATAAAAAACACACCCATCACTTTTTTGCAAAGGCAAAATATTGAATTATTCCCTACAACCGAATATTTACCTGAACAACTGACCGCTCAAGGACAAAAAATAATCGAATTAATCCAAACACATGGAGCCATGTACGCCAGCGACATGCAAAAACAACTCAACTGCATGTTGCTGGAAATTGAAAACACCCTGATACACCTCATCAAACTCGGTGCAATCTATTGCGATGGCGTCAGTGCTTTGCGATTATTCTCCTTATCGCCAGCTCAACGCGGAAGATACGTAAAAAAATCACGCAGTTCAACCTCCTTTTTAGACATGATGGGCAGATGGAGCGTTGCAGCAAAAGTTGCAACATCTGACAACAATGCCATGGTCAAAATTTTGCTCAATCGCTACGGCATTCTATGCAAAGCCAACTTCACCCAAGAACAACTGCCCCTCAACTGGTACGATGCCGTTTACGAACTCACCCGCCTAGAAGCCCAAGGCGAAATACTGGCAGGACGCTTTATCAAAAAATACTCAGGCATTCAATTTGCTGAAAAGGATTTTATTCAACAAAAAGCGGTCAGTGAAAAAGATGAGATTAAGCTTCATGCAAAAGATTGTTGTGTTACCGATTAAACCGTAATCCCATTGCCCAAAAGCCAGCATTAAGCTACAATAAAGTATCTGCTAGCCCGAATATTTCATAGGAGAATGGAGTTTAAAGGGAAAATAGCGAAATAGTTTGTATAAAGGAAAGGTAAAATAATGAAAAAAATATTTTTGTTTATAGTGCTGTTATTTTTTGGAAATTTTGTTTATTCACAAACAGAAAAATCCGAGAGTAAAACTATCGCCAACAATTTTGAGAAAAATTATAACAAAAGCGACTATGAGGCAATATTTCTATTGTTTTCTTCTGAAATGAAAAAAGCCCTGCCAGCTGATAAAACGATAAAATTCTTAACAGGTCTAAAATCACAGGCAGGCAATATAATAAATCGAGAATTTGTAAAATATGAAAACGGAACTTACGCTTCATATAAAACAACATTTGAAAGAGCCGTTTTTGCTTTAAATATATCAATTGACAAGAATTCTAAAATTAATGGTCTATTTGTAAAACCTTTTAAAGAAAGCAGTCTTCCACAACTTGAACGAAACATCACTAATCTTAAACTTCCATTTAACGGAGAGTGGTTTGTTGTCTGGGGCGGTGATACGAAAGAGTTGAATTATCACGTTGAAAGTGATGCTCAAAAAAATGCTTTCGACTTTATAATTAAAGACCAAAACGGGAAATCCTATAAAACAGATGGAAAAACAAATGACGATTATTATGCATTTGGAAAGGAACTGATAGCACCTTGTGATGGAGAAGTTGTTTTAGTCGTTGATGGAATAAAAGACAACAAACCTGGTGAATTAAATCCAATATATATTCCAGGTAATACCGTTATAATTAAAACAGAGAATAATGAATATTTGTTTTTTGCTCACTTCAAGCAGAACTCAATAAAAGTAAAACAAGGACAAAAAATTAAACAAGGCGAACTTTTAGGGCTTTGTGGAAACTCGGGGAACTCCTCTGAACCACATTCACATTTTCATATACAAAATGTAGAAAACATGAATAATGCAACAGGAGTAAAAAGTTACTTTGAAGAAATTTATGTAAATGGAGAACTAAAAAAGGACTATTCACCAATAAAAAATGAAATGGTAAAGAGCAAATAACTCCTGCCAACAAAAAACATAGTGCAAGACTCAAGTTGTAATCCCTCTATTATCCCCTTAACTCTTTTTTGAGTATTTTGCCTGTTGCACTCATGGGTAAAGCATCGAGAAATTCAATCACTCTGGGGTATTTATAACTGGCAAGTCGTTCTTTTGTCCACGCTTTTAATTCATCAGCCTCAACGCTTATGGCGTCATTAAGCACCACGAATGCCTTTATTTCTTCGCCCATTTTTTCATCTGGTATGCCAATTACGGCTACCAATGAAACGGCTTCGTGCCTAATCATGACCTCTTCGACCTGGCGAGGGTAAACATTTAAACCGCCACGAATTATCATGTCTTTGGTTCGGTCTACTATAAAGTAAAAGCCATCTTCATCTTTAATGGCTACATCACCAGAGTGCAACCAGCCATCGGTAATGGTTTCTTTATTGGCTTGCGGTCGGTTGTAGTAACCTTTCATGACATTATGCCCTTTGTACAACAGTTCGCCTTTTTCACCTTGCGATACTTCGTTGCCCTTATCATCAACTAATTTTACTTGCACGCCCCAAATGGGTGTACCAATTGAACCGGGTTTATAGCCAATTTCGGGTTGATTGAAGGTGACCACTGGAGAGCCTTCACTCATGCCATAACCTTCTAAAATGTCAATTTCAAACAGTCCTTTAAATTCTTCAAGCACATTTACAGGCAGTGCCGCACCTCCTGAGATTGCCATGCGTAAATTTTTGGCAATAGTTTTAACTTTAGCACCCTCATCGATTCCATGAATCAAGCCCCAATACATGGTCGGAACACCAGCAAAAACATTAATCGAATATTTAATCATTAAGTCTGCGGCATCATTGGCATCAAATCGTGGCAATAAAATACTGTGCACGCCTTTGTAAATTCCCATGTTCATTTGTACCGTCATGGCAAAAATGTGAAACAAAGGCAGGGTCACCAATTGAGTATCATTAAGGTTGAATTGTATAAAGCTTTGGCAAACCATTGCATTCATGACTAAGTTGCTGTGAGTTAACTCGGCTCCCTTGGGTTTTCCAGTAGTGCCTGAGGTGTAAACAATAACGGCAGTGTCTTCTGCCGAAGTTGTTAAGGTTTCAAAATGTGCTGCCATGCCGTTCATTAATGCACCAAGTGTCATGACGCCTTCAAAAGGTGAAGCATCGGTTGGTTTCGCCATAATATTGAAAAATTGTGTGCATTGCGGTGAGTGGTTAAAAGCGGTAAAACCCATTTGTCCCATGGGTAAATCAGCAGTTCCTTCAAAGCAAAAATAGGCTTTTGCCTCACTGTTTTCAAGATGAAATTGAATTTCGTCTTCTTTAAGCAACACACTCAAAGGCACAACTACACCACCCATTTTTAAAATGCCGTAATAAACTATCGGGAAGTAAGGAACATTTAAACAACTCAAGGCAATTTTGTCGCCTTTTTTTAATCCTTGTTTAACCAAGCCATTGGCAACTTGATTTGCCGCT